>JAZUGF010000037.1:0-24542 GCA_045641065.1 Paludibacteraceae bacterium
ACATGGCTACGATCCGACTTAACCAATCAAAAAACAATTCGTTACATGTTTTTGGCTCTAAATCTTTAAGAACCCTTAATAACAAAGTTATAGTTGTTATTCTTTGCTGTCCATCAATTATATCTTGTTCGTACTCTTCGCCTATTTTTATTGTCTTTTTTGCTGAAAGTTGAATTGTACCATAAAATAAAGGCTCTTTATTATTTTTATAACCTTCTAAAATGTCGTTTATAAATTTATAAAGTTGATCCTCTCCCCACGAATAAGGTCTTTGATATACAGGAATCTTATACCTTATTTTAATACCGTTATTATTTAACAAAGAGATCTGATTGTTTCCTGCCAATGTTAATGTGGAAGAAGTAATGCTAAATTGAGTTGAATCAAATTCCTTAATTGCATTTTTGATTTGTTCAATGACATCTTTATCATTAATGTGATGGAATGTTTTTCCTCGATTGTAATCAATCGGCTCAAAAAAATCGTAAAATTTCACTTTGACTCCAGGTACGAACCCTTTTTCATTAAGGAACCCCTTTTCTCTAGTGTTTACTTTTAATGTATCAAGTAAAATATGTTCAGGTCTTTTGATAGCTTTTGCTACTGACACAATTTTTATTCCATCTGCTATCGCTATATAATCACCCTCTTTTACTTTGTCAAAATCACTTCTCTGTGATTTATCCTCACCTAAGAAAACAACATTATTCCTTCGAAATATACTTAATAATGAATTGTTTCGATCTCCTGTTTTACTCCAGCGTGATCCGATTTTCCAAATATTCATAAACTAGTGTAATCTTTAAATGTGATTTTGCCTATTGTTAATGTTTCAAGAATTGGTTGTTCTGTCATTTCCTTTGCCCAATATTTTTGAGCATATACCTTTGCCTCTGCAAATGTAGAATGCAATGGCACTTGATTAATCCAATTCATGTCATAGGTTTCTTGTTTTACGACTTCAATATCTTCAACAATAGCATATTTTGAATTGTTGGTACGTAATTCTTTCCCAAAATTTAACATGTCTGTTTGATTTTGAAAACTAAAACAAGATTGAAGTCTGCTTGGTTCCTCTGGAAATTCAGATTGTCTGATATATTCCCATAATCCTTCCCATAAAAATTGTTCATCTTGTCTATCTGTATCAAGATAAAGACCTGTTCTTTCAAAATGATTTTGATATGGAATTATTAGATTTAGAGCATCGTTAAAGTTAATGTATTCTTTATCATTGTTGACAAGAAATAAACTTAAAGGTACTGATTCCTCTCCTTTTTTTTCTATTTCTTGAAGTTCTGATAGAACATGTCCGTACTGAACAGCTACCCTAAACGCAGACATTAATTTAATGTTGGCTTTCTGGGACAATTCAATTACTAATGCTAATTGAGGTAAATATTTAATAGCTTGTATCTTTCTTTGAGACAAGTCACAAGTTGTATTGTAAACTTTGTTGTAGAGTTCTTCTTCATTTAGAATTCGAAGTTTCATATTCAGAGGTTTTAATAGTAATGAAGTAATGTTGTGCAAATTTATAAAACAAAAGAGAAACCAATGTATTTACATCTGTAAAAATTGCATATAAGGATAATTTTATGAAAGGTCAAAAATAGCACCTATTTCACAATCGGTGCTATCGTGATTACAAATATTTTACTTTAATAAAAAAGTATTTTCTATTAGCCTCTAGGGCGAGCGTCTAAAAAACAAGCGTGTTTGGACAACAAGTATATAATCACCCTTTTTTATATAGAAATAGATGCTTAATTATATTTAATGTCTACCGCTAGACAATTTATACTAATAGCGTAGAATGTTATTTCTGATAAGTTATTGTTTGATACCTATCAAATCAACCTTTATCTCCTTGAATTTTGAAAATTCGGGGTTAAGACGGTAGACATTGTCTGTGCCGTATGGAACATGTAGAGTAATGCGTTTTACATCTTCCATTGAGAATTCTACATTCAGCTCGTTTGGATCTTTGTGTAGAAGATGGATTTCTTTAAGGTTGCTACACATCATGAATGCTGATTCGCCAATGACTTTAACATCTTCATTGATATATACGCTTTGTAAATGCTCATTATTTTCAAACGAGTGCGACGCGATTGCAGTTACACCATTTGGTATAGTATATGTTTCATCTGTTTTTCCACTTGGATAAATTATAAGTTTAACTGTATCTTTTTTTGAGAATAAAACACCATTTTCACTATAGTAAGATTTGATTTCTGCTAATGATGTTGATTCTACAGATTTATTTGATTCTTTGATTTCTATCTTTGTTAGGTTAACACAACCTGTAAAAATTCCATTTCCAATTTCAGAAACATAGTTTGGAATCTCCACACTCGCCAATGCTTTACAATCACAAAACGCAGATTCTCCTATAGATGTTACACTTGAAGGGATCTCTATGGATGCTATGTTTTCACAACCACGGAATGCTTCATCACCAATGGAGATTGCTGAGTCTGGAATTTTGATAGATGAAAGGTTAGTGCAGCCTGAAAACACTCCGTCTACAATCGATGAAATTGAGTTTGGTAAGTTTATTGATATGAGGTTAGTACATCCAGAGAATGCCAATCTTCCGACGAATGTCACCGAATTTGGCAGGTCCATATAGACCAGACTTGAGCAGTTCGTGAATGCTGATTGCCCTATATATGTCACATTTGATGGGAAATCAATGTAGGCAAGGTTGGTGCATCCAGAGAAAATGCCGCTATCAATTATATTGACTGAATCAGGAATATTTATGCTCGTCAAACCTATGCATTCGTAAAATGCATATTCTCCAATTGATGTTACACTATTAGGAATTCTGATGGATGATAACTCTTTACAACCTGAAAATGCCCAATCTCCAATGGAAGTTACCGATTTAGGAATCTCTATTGACGATAATCGTTCACATCCGTTGAAAACTCCGCTTCCAATAGAAATTACAGTACTTGGAATTACGAATGTGCTTAGATAAGTACATCCTAAGAATGCACACTCCCCAATTGAAAGTGTATTTATTATTGCTGGAGAATTGTATCCCGACGCGATTATGTCATTATCGTAAGAAGTATTAAACTCCACTGATGATAGACCTGAACATCCAGAAAACGCATAATCTCCAATGCGAATGACTGAGGACGGAATCTCAATTGATGTTATATTGGAGCACCCTGAGAACGCATAATTATCTATGGATGTTAATGAGTTAGTAAACTTAATTCTCGTCAATCCTTTACACTCATAAAAAGCATGATCTCCGATAGATGACACACTCTCTGCTATTTCAAAAGATGAAAGACTTTTGGCTGGTGGATAGGCTACAATTGTTTTCTTATCTTTAGTATATACAACTCCGTCTACGGATGTAAAGTGTTCGCTAAAATCCGACACCACAAATGAAGATAGTTTTGTACAACCACGAAAAGCCCATCCAATTATGGATTTCACAGAATCAGGAATCTCAATTGATATTATATCTTCACAATCACCGAATGCTTCTTCTCCGATTTCCTCGACTCCATTGCGGATCACACAATGAGTGTCTGTCGACATGTATTTGTCTATAATGTCATAATTGTCTATCATATACTATTTGAAATAAGGTGATTGTTTTGCATATATTTAAGTTGACAAATTAAGTATTTATTTTTCATTCTCAAAACGTTTAGTGCATATAAAATGAATGATTTGGTATAATTGATACGAAAAAAATATTTGTATTCGCTATCTGTTTGTATATGATTCATAATATTGGTATTTTTGTTATCTAAACCAATCACAAAAACGCTATTAAATGTCAGTTATAGAAGTATTTAAAAGAATTTCAGTTTATGTAAAGCCTTATAAATGGCTTGTATTTGCGACGTTGATGCTTACTCTCGTCGGATCATTAATGGCCCAGGTCAACGCGATTGTCCTAAACTATACTGTCGACTCTATCAACGCACTTGTAAACGCTGGTAAGGGATTGACTGAAGGAGTCGATATCTTGATTCTAATCTCATCTATCTTGCTTGGTAAGGAGTTGATGATCATCCTTGTGCAGTTTGGTCAGAAGTTTTTCGGTCAAAAACTACGAATTTGCATCTCACAGGATTTAGCTCAACATGTGATTGAGAAGGTGTTGACTTATCGTCTTGCTTTCTTTACTAAGACTGGTAATGAACCTGGAAAATTACAGACTCGAATTGATAGGGGCGTGGAGAGTCTAACTCGTATAGTTCAGAATTTCTTTATTGATATTTTACCTCTATTCTGTAGTGCAATTCTTGCGTTGTTCTTGATGTTCAAGCAGAATGTTTACGTCGGCACCGTCGCACTTGTGATTATGCCAATCTATTTCTACATCACATATTTGCAGGCCGCAAAGTTGAAGGGATGGCGAACTCAGCATAAGGATTTCCGTGAGGCTAAAAGCCACGGTATTATGACCATCTTAGAGAGCATCACCGTCATCAAATCATTTAATCGTGAGCAGATTGAAGGGAAGAAACAACTTGATCTTCAGAAGAATATCACTGAGAATCAGTTGAAAACACGTCAGACAAGTTTCTTCTTTGAAGGCTTAAAAACGTTTGTTGAGCAGATTGGAGTTGTAATAATCATTATCCTTACTGCTTTCTTGGTGTTGAACGGAGAGATGACGATCGGTGCAATAATGTACCATATCATGCTTTTCAATAACGTCACTGCTCCGACACGTCAGCTTCATCGTATCTATGATGATTTCAATGATGCATTGATTTATGCGAATGGTTTCTTTGAAATCCTTGATGATGGAGAAAAGGAGACTGAGCAGAGTGGCAAGTATCGTCCTGAGAAGATCAAAGGTGAGCTTGAATTGCGTAACGTCGACTTCACTTATCCTAATGGAACGAAGGCTCTCCACGATATTAATATGAAAATCGACAGCGGTAAGATCACTGCGTTGGTTGGTCTTTCTGGTGCAGGTAAGAGTACAATTATCAATCTTTTGGATAAATTCTACGAGCCTGATTGTGGAGATGTATTGCTTGATGGAGTAAGTCTAAAAGATTGGGATACTCAATATCTTCGTGATAATATTGGACTTGTACTTCAGAAGAATCATATTTTCGACGGTACTATTGAGGAGAATATTCGTTATGGTAATGTCGACGCTACTGATGAAGAGGTGATGGAAGCTGCTAAGAAGGCATTCCTTTACGACCAGGTGATTGCATTGCCTAATGGATTCAAGAGCAAGGCGACGGAATTGTCTGGTGGACAGCAGCAACGTGTGGCTATTGCCAGAATGTTTATCAAGAATCCACCGATCATATTCCTTGACGAACCAACTGCCAGCCTTGACGCTATCGCTACAGAGCAGATCAAGAATAGTATCGATGCCATTAAGGAGAATCGTACCGTCATCATAATCTCACATAGCCTTTCTCAGATTATCGATTCTGAGATGATTTATTCACTACAGAAGGGTAAGGTTATGGAGCACGGAACTCATGAGGAGTGTTACGCTATGAACGGTGTATATCGCAAAATCTTCGATGCCTCTGCAAGAAGTTTGAATATCGAGAAGATTGCGAAGACTCAGAGAGGAGAATTGGAAAAGGATTGATAAATAAATTAGGTAATTATATAACATTTGACCCTAAATGAGGATTGTTAAGGGCGGAACGCCCTAACCCCACTCTCCAACGCGAGCCCAGAGGGCGAGCGTCAAAATAAAAAGGCATTGGGACCAAGTTGTATATAATCTCCATAAATTAAATATTTGCCTATGGTTAGGATTGCCTTGCCATAGGCTATTTTATTTTTCCGTACTTAAATGCTTCTTCAGCTACCATAGTCGGATTAATCTCCTCTGGCATTTCATATTGGTATTTATGAATGGTTACCAATAATTCTATGCCTAATGCTTCTTCTATTTTTACAATGGTTTCAAGAGATAGGTTCTCTTTTCCTTTAAGAAGTTTTGAAATATATTGTTGAGAACATACCATTTTTTCTGCAAGAGCACTTTGTGTCATATGTTTTTCTTTCATGTGATTTAGCATGATCAGAGCGATTTCTTGACTCTTTCTAATCCAATTTCTGTTGGCTCTACGTACTCCCACTCTTTCTCTCCAATCACTATTCATATTCTCTGCGTGTTTGCGGAGTCTTTCCAATGCATTTTCTTTTTCCATAGGCAATCAATTTTGCGTATCTAAATAATCAGCCAATCCATCTGCATCAAATATATTTTCTTTAAGCAGAAAAGATCGTACTAAATCCATTTTAACCAGTTCGTCAAGGGTGTGTTGTCTTTCTTGCATAGTAACTGTAAGTTTTATTGCACCTCCAATTTGATTGACCATAATCTACCGTCAAGTGTGATTTCTTCAATTCTCATTATTTGTTGTTTTGACGATACAATATTATATATAAATAATCATATTTACAACTTATGAGTTGTTGATTTATCTGAAATTTTGTGATTTTGTACAACTTGTCGATTGTGTTACTTCTTGTATTATACAAAAAAAAAGCGTAACCCATTTCTGGATTACGCTTTTTTTATAATTACGAATTACGAATTACGAATTACGAATTAAATCTCTGTAGATAGGTAGCCCTTTGGCAACTCACGAAGATTATAGCGGCTTGCCATGATCTCACCGTATGCTCCGGCTGAACGTAGAGCCAACAAGTCACCTCTTTCTGCTGCAGCGATCGAACAATCTTTCTGGAAGACGTCGCTCGACTCACAGATTGGTCCAACTACATCGTACTTCTCTGCTGCCTTTGATGATGTGATGTTCTCAATCTTATGGTATGCCTGATAAAGAGCTGGACGGATCAAGTCAGTCATACCTGCGTCTACGATAGCAAACTGCTTCTCCTTACCTTTCTTAACGTATGTTACCTTTGTAATTAGGCTTCCGCACTGTGCAACTACGCTTCTACCTGGCTCACAGTGTAGTTTCTGGCCTGGACGTAGCTTCAAACACTTGTTGTAGATCTCGAAGTACTTCTTGAAGTTTGGAATTGGGTTGTCATCAGGATTCTCATAGTCGATACCAAGACCACCACCTACGTTGATATTCTGTAGCTTAACACCCTTAGCCTCAAGCTGATCCTGTAGTGCGTTGATTCTCTCACTCAATGGCTCGAAGCATCCAAGGTCTGTGATCTGGCTACCGATGTGGAAGTGAAGGCCGATTAGCTCGACGTTGCTCAGCTTTGCAATCATGTCGACTACCTTCTCAAGGTCATCCATGCTGAATCCGAACTTGTTCTCGTTCAAACCAGTTGTGATATAGCTGTGAGTGTGAGCGTCTACGTTTGGATTAACACGTAGCTCAACTCTTGCAACCTTGTTCTTCTTTGCTGCCAACTCGTTGATAACCTCTAGCTCAGGAATACTCTCTGCGTTGAAGCAGAAGATGTCTGCGTCTAGAGCAGCGTTGATCTCCTTGTCTGTCTTACCAACTCCTGCGAATACGATCTTGTTTGCAGGGAAACCTGCCTTTACACATGCCAATACCTCGTTTCCACTAACGCAGTCAGCTCCAATACCTGTTGCTGCGATGATTGCCAATACCTTCTCGTTTGCGTTGGCCTTTACTGCATAATGAGGAAGAAAACCGTATTTGTCGGCCTCTGATTTCAATTCGTTCAATGTAGCTTTCAAAAGTTCAACATCGTAATAGTAGAACGGTGTCTCTATCTTTCTTAGCTTCTCAATTGGAAAATTTGCCATTTCTATTTTATGTATTTATATTTTTCTTTATTTGTATAGACGTTCTATTTGTGCAAAAGGGTCGAAATCTTCCCTATGAATAGGGATATCCCTTGTCCCAACATCCCCCTTCAGGGGGCTTGGGGGCTTACAATTCTACAGTCAAATTATTATAAGCGGTGAATGTTTTCTCCTTTGCATCCTCGATATCCTCACCACGAGCCAAGATCACAGCCATACGACGCTTGCCGTGAACCTCTGGTTTACCGAAGATTCGGATCTGAGTGTCTGGCAATGAAAGCACATTCTCGATTCCTGAGAATGTTACGTGATTGCTATCGCCTCTTACCACTACAGCCTTGGATGCTGATGGACCGTGGAATGCGATGTTTGGAATAGGCAAACCAAGGATTGCTCTTACGTGTAGAGCAAACTCAGACAAATCCTGAGAAATCATTGTCACCATTCCTGTATCATGTGGACGAGGGGATACCTCACTGAAGATAACCTCATCACCCTTAACGAACAACTCAACTCCGAAGATTCCAAATCCTCCAAGTGCAGTTGTCACTTTCTCTGCGATATCTTTAGCCTTAGACAACGCTGCACCTGTCATGGCCTGTGGCTGCCAGCTCTCCTGGTAGTCGCCCTCTTCCTGACGGTGACCGATTGGCTTCAAGAAACTTGTTCCGCCGATATGTCTGACAGTAAGCAAAGTGATCTCGTAATCGAAATCAACAAATCCTTCAACGATAACCTTGCCAGCTCCAGCACGTCCACCTTCCTGTGAGATTGTCCAAGCCTTCTCCACGTCGCTCTCGCACTTGATAACGCTTTGACCGTGACCTGAACTACTCATGATTGGCTTAACGACGCAAGGGATTCCGATTTCAGCAACTGCCTTGTGGAACTCCTCCTTGTTTTCAGCAAACTTATATTTTGAAGTAGGAACACCAAGTTCTTCAGCTGCCAAACGGCGGATACCTTCTCTGTTCATAGTCAAGTAAGTGGCACGAGCAGTAGGCACTACATTGAAGCCCTCTTTCTCAAGTTCCAAAAGAGTAGCAGTGGCGATACTCTCCACCTCAGGAATGATGTAGTCTGGCTGCTCTTTTTCGATGACTTCTCTAAGTTTTGCACCGTCGAGCATAGAGATTGTATACGAACGATGAGCCACCTGCATAGCCGGAGCATTGTCGTATCTGTCGACTGCGATTACCTCCACACCAAGACGCTGAAGTTCAATCACAACCTCTTTGCCTAGCTCTCCTGCACCACAGATAAGAGCCTTCTTACGCACACCTGACTTTGATGTTCCAATTGTTGTCATAAAGCGATAATGAATTTGTTTTCTGCAAAATTACAAAATTCAAACAACCTAACGAAATGAAAGACAGAATTTAATGTCTATTGTTGATATGTTTAGTTACGAATTGTTATAAAATGCAGTCTGATATTTACAGATTGATAGCGTGTTTCGTAGTTCGTTATGAATTTCAAGTTCTGGTCCAGCGGACCAGTTTTGACGCAGTCAAGGGTAGCCGATTCCTGCAGAGCAGGTGTCGGTTTAATGGTAGCCGATTCATGCAGAGCAGGTGTCGGTTTAATGGTAGCCGATTCCTGCGGAGCAGGTGTCGGTTTAAATGATTGATGTTTTTCCCTCAATCGTCATCATATACCGACAATTATGAATTCTGCATTGTGAATTATGAATTTATTTGTAATTTTGTATTCGATATTACTGAATAATCACAGTACGTTAAACAGTACAAAAATGAAAAAAATTGTTGAGGACAACCAAAAGTCCATAATTGAAATCACCGAGAGTAATTTCAAAAATTTCATCAAAGAAATTAGAGGTCAACAAGTTATTCTTGATTCTGATCTTGCTGAAATCTATGGTTATACAACCAAAGCGTTTAATCAGCAAGTGAAGAATAACATTGAAAAATTTGATGATGATTTTCGATTTCAACTTACTAAAAATGAGTATGATGAGATTCTAAGGTCAAGTTTTTTGACCTTAGAACAAGGTAAGTATTCAAAATATTTACCTTACGCTTTCACAGAACAAGGAGTCTATATGTTGATGACTGTTCTTAAAGGAGAACTTGCCACAAGACAGAGCAAAGCATTGATTCGTACATTCAAAAAAAATGAAGGATTACATTGCTCAAAATCAACCTATTCTCAATCAAAGAGATATGCTGCAATTGTCTATGCAGACGGCAAAAAATAGTTCGGATATTTGCTCGATTAAAGAATCTATGGCGGCTCTTGACGAAAAGGTCGTATCTATAGCTAATTCTATGGAATCCATGGTTAGAAAATCTGAGATTGGTAGTTTGATGATGGACTTTTCAAAACTTGAAGATAAGTCCAGTTGGTTAATACTTAATGGACAAATGGTAGAATCGGATTTAGCATACAAACATGTTTATTCTATTGCTAAAAAATCACTTCAAATTATAGATAACTATATGGGGTTGAAAACATTGGTTCTCTTAAAAGATTTGGAACATTCCGTAAGTGTAACGATTTATAGTGACAATATTGGAGGCAGATTGCATAGTGCTGAATTTGATGATTTTAAGAGAGAATATCCCCATGTTAGTATAAAAATGAAATATTCAGGAGGAATCTTTCACGATCGATATGTGATTTTAGATTTTGATACTCCAAACGAGTCTATTTATCATTGTGGAGCTTCATCAAAAGATGGAGGAAATAGAGTAATGTCTATTGAGAAAGTTAATGATGTAGAAATATATCGTTCTTTAATTCGAAAATTATCTACTAATCCTGAATTACAATTGCCTTAATGTAATAACATATTGAAGCAAACTGTCATCGTCATCATATACCGACAATTATGAATTCTGCATTGTGAATTATGAATTTATTTGTAATTTTGTAATTTGTATATTATAAATTGTACTGAAATGAGTGAACGTATCGTAAAATTGAAATCTGCAGGCGTTGAGGCTATTATTAATGTCAACGTCGGAGGTCGTCTTGTATTCTTCGGACGCGAGGGTGGAGAAAATATGATCAAAGCTGATAAGTTTCTTCTTCAGGAGACGGTGCAGTCGGAGATTATTCCGGATGCTTTCACTGATTTCGTTCAGTACTATGGTCAGGAGGTGTGGATCGGCCCACAAACTCAATGGTGGAGACATCAGTCGATCAATATGGAGCGACGCAATTCGCCAATCAACTGGCCACCAGATCCTTACGTTTCATTCGGCAAATTTGAGATAGTGGAGAAATCCGACTCACATCTTGTTATTCAGGGTTGTGTGAGTGAGGTCAGCAAACTAAGTTTGAAGAAAGAGTTTGTGTTGAACGAGAATGGATTGCTTTACTGCTCTGTTGAGGCCACTTATCATGGCGACGGCGAGACAACAATTGATTTGTGGAATATCGTCCGTGTGGCTGGAGAGAATGAAATCCGCATCTATGGAAATTTGAAGGAGATTGATGGCCCAACTCATCCATTTGAGAAAAAAGCGATGGGTAAGGATGAGGCTTCAAAGTTCCCTTACTATACTTTCTGCCCTGATGAAATGGCAAAGGATTCCGTCGCTCCAGAGATAGGATGGGGTGGTGATGGACAGGTTCACTCTGGAAAATTCCATATGAATATGTATTTGGGAATGATCGAAAGCATCAACCACAGAAGAGGAGATTCGTTGATTATGGGATTCCCAATTTGCCATTCTGATGCAAATGGAGAACCAGAACCATTCTCTCCTTCTGAAGAACATTCCGTCGGAGAGGTTTATTGTTATCATACTTTGGATAAGGCAACATCGATGTATGAGTTGGAATGCCACGACGGCGCTGTAACACTTAAGAATGGCGAATCAACGTCTACAACAATTACATTATTCATTGCTGGTGCCAATGGATTTGTCAATAAGAATGCTTGATTAGAAAAAACGATTGATTATGAGTTTGATAAAAGAAAAAATAGATGCAATTTCGAGAAGCCAGCGCTTTTTTGTTGCCGCTATGTTTCTCATTGTCGGAGTGGTAATCGTTTCTATTTTTCCGACTGTTGCCAAATTTGAGTACGATAAGTTTGAAAAGGATGAAATCTGGCAGAATGAGGCTTTGACAGCTCCTTTCCAATTCACTATCTATAAACTTGATGCTGAGGTTAATAAAGAGAGAGATAGTTTGGTGAAACTCATGTTTCAGCCTTACTTCACTAGTACAGATGCAGGACGAGAAAAGGCAATCTCCAAATTGAATCAGAAGGCGAAAACTGGAGATGTGTCTGATGCTTACTCTAAGTATATTAAAAGTCAGCTTTTTAATATCTATCAGAAAGGTATCATGGATGCTGATGACTATGATCGATTCAAAGATAGTTTCAAGACAATCCGTATTAAAGAAGGTGACGATGCTAATGCTTTTGTTGAGAAACCATTGAATTCCGTCTATACTCAGAAATCGGCTTATGAGACAATCATAAAGAAGGCTCCTGCTAATTTGGAAAAGGATATTCTAAGTGCTTATGATATCGACAAGATGCTTTCTGTTAATCTTGTGTATGATCAGAAAAACAGTGAATTATCTCGTCAAGATATTAAAAACAAAGTGATTGAGGCGAGCGGTGTTGTCAAAGAAGGAGAGAAAATTGTAGGTAGAGGAGAAAGCATAACTGATGATGTGTGCCGTAAAATCACTAGCTTAAAACGTGCTTATGAGAATGGAGAAGGTAATTCAGGTAACCGTTCTTGGATTAAGCTTGGTCAAATAATTATCGTTTCAATTTGTCTTTTGACGTTCTATTTTTATTTGACTCTTTTCCGTACTCGATTCCTTCAGGAAAGACGCAATGTCGTGTTCATGTTGTTGATGATTTTGTCACTATGTGGCTTGACTTCATTTGTCGTGCGCTCGTCGCCAGATTGGGTACATATCATTCCGTATGCGATATTGCCTATTGTGATTGCGACATTCTTTGATACGCGTACCGCATTGTTCATGCACAATACGACGGTGCTTATCTGTTCGTATATTGTACATGAGGGAGTTGAGTTCCTATTGATGCAAGTTGTGATTGGAATGGCTACCATTTGTATTCAGAAGAGAATGTATGAACGCTCTCAGATTTTGAGAACAGCGATTATTATATGTGCGGCATATATATTCCTATATGTTGGATCCACATTGATTTATACTTCTAAATGGGAAAGAATTGATGGATGGGAATTCCTTCGTGAATTGATTCCATTTGGATTGAATGCTCTTCTTTTATTGTTTGCATATCCGCTTATTTATATTATAGAGAAGACGTTTAATTATGTTTCTGATGTTACTTTGGTTGAGCTTGCCAACACAAATAATCCGTTGTTGCTACAGTTTTCCGAAGTTGCTCCCGGAAGTTTCCAGCATTCTATGCAAGTAGCCAATTTGGCCGACGCTGCTGCTCAAGAGATCGGTGCCAATCCAATGTTGGTGAGAACAGGTGCGTTGTATCACGACATTGGTAAAATGGATAACCCAGTATTCTTTACTGAGAATCAGAGTGGTGTTAATCCACATGATGCTATGAACGATGAGGAAAGCAGTGCACGAATCATCATTGACCACGTGGCTAATGGATTGCGTCTTGCCAAGAAAAACGGATTGCCAGAGAAAATTCAAGATTTTATCCGTACTCATCATGGTACTAGTCAGGCTAAATATTTCTATATCAAGGCATGTAATAAGAATCCAGAAACTCCAGTTGATATAACAAAATTCACATACCCTGGACCTCGACCATTCTCAGCTGAGATGGCTATTCTTATGATGTGTGATGCTGTTGAGGCTGCATCTAGAAGTTTGAAAGAGTACACGGATGAAAGTATCACAAATCTTGTGTCAAAGATAATTGATTCTCAGATTGCCGATGGTGCATTTAAGGATGCTCCTTTGACATTCAGAAATATTGAGCAGATTAAAGCTAAACTGATAGAAAAACTAAAGACCATCTATCATACGAGAGTCAGTTATCCGGAATTGAAAAAATAAAGCTTAAAGGAAAGCTTAAAGAATAGAGAAATGAAGGCAGAATTTGAATATACATTGCAAGAAATTGAATCAGCAGCGTCTGAGATCATCAAAGCATTTGGCGGAAGAAAAATCATCCGTTTCATTGGTGAAATGGGTGCAGGTAAGACGACTATGATCAAATCGTTATGTAAATCACTTGGTGTTGACGAAGAGGTGACTAGCCCAACGTTTGCTATCGTCAATGAGTACGAAGGAGCTGGATGCAGAGTGTTTCATTTCGATTTCTACAGAGTGAAAAATCAACAGGAAGCAATAGATTTAGGTTTGGCTGACTATTTCTACTCTGGTGAATATGTCTTCATGGAGTGGCCACAACTTGTTGATGACTTTATGCCAGATGATGTCGTTACATTGACAATCAAGGAAATTGAGCCGACAAAACGTCATGCAACTGTTGAATTTGCCTAATGATATTGTTTAGATTATGGGTAGAAGAAGGAGAAACCAAGATACTACACAGGTAGCGAATGTCGGGCAACCGTTAGATTCGCAAGATAATCAGTTACAAGAGATCCCATCTCCTGTAGAGAGTGAGACGCCTGTTGAGGTTAAGAAAATTGAGATCCCGGTAGAGGAAGTCCCATATGAGGAACGTCCGATTCCAGAGGCTTATTTTCCACCTGAGGAAGAGACTGTACAGGAATTCATGCCAGAACCAAACATTCAGAAAACTCCAATACCGGCAGCAAAGAAAAAACTTACAAAGAGTGATTTTGATGCGTTATGGTTTGGAGAAAAACCTGTTGAGTCTAAGACGGAGAGTAAGACCGAAGCAAAAAAGACTTCCGTCTCTGCAAAAGATTTTGATTTCTCTACTCTAAATTTTGTTCAAGAAAAAAAATCACCAAAAGAATCTGAGATACAAACGAATAAAGTTGAATCAAAGAAAGTAGAGATTCCTGCAATTAAGATCGACGTTAATAAATATGCATCTAAGACAGATTCAACTAAGGTAGGTGCTAAAGAAGGATTGATTTTTGTAAATCACCAATCTGCAGCTGATAGTTTGATATCATTGAATGATACAATAGCTAACGACTCTTTGGCAAAAGATAGTCTCGCATTTATTCCTGTTGAGAAACCAACACCCAAAAGAGAGATAATTTCTGTCGACGGAAAGGCACTGCCCGAGACAATCAACAATATGTGGTGGTATACACCTGTTTTACTAGTCCTATTTGTTGCTTACGTTGTTATTATCAGAGACAGGAAGAAAGCTATATTTTCAGAGTTGCAGTCATTTATTAAACCGAATACTGATGGTAGTATCTTCGGATTCCAGTGGCTACAAAACTCCAAGTATAAGTTTTTTCTATCTGTGTTAGGTGTGATTTCCGCGTCGCTATATTTGTTTTTAGCGAATCACGTTTCAGTTACAGCGATATGGATATTCTTTTTGGCTGTCACAGTATTTGTAGTTGGTAAGAAGGTGATGCTTGCTTTGTTAGAGTATATCTATTTTGAAGGTGCAGATGTGACGAGCATGTCGGGAGCGTTTATGGTCATGGTTAGACAAGCAGGATTGTTACTAATTCCATCCGTATTGGGATTGAGTTTCGCACCTGAGTCATACCGATCATTTTTCATTTATTTTGGTCTTTTTGTCATCGGTGTTGCAATTTTTGCCTTCAATTTTAAGATAATTGTTAATTTTTTGAGGGGAATCACGTCAATTTTCTATTTGATTTTGTACCTTTGCACCCTTGAAGTGATACCCGTGGCGATTTTTTTCGTATTAGGGCTATTGCCACGTTTGTAAAACGAGTTGTAATTAAAGTTGCACTTAATAGAAAATTGTTATTTACATGAAGGTGAAGAAGATTTTGGTATCTCAACCAAAACCAGCAACTGAGAAGTCACCATATTTTGATCTTGAGTCAAAGTATGGAGTTAATATTGACTTTAGACCTTTTATCAGGGTTGAGGGCTATACGGCGAAAGAGTTCCGTGCACAGAAAGTAGATATCCTTGACCACACTGCTATTGTTTTCACTGCACGTACAGCAGTAGATAATTTCTTCCGACTATGTGGAGAGATGAAAATCAATATTCCTGAGACAATGAAGTATTTCTTCACATCAGAGAATCTCTCTCAGTACATCCAGAAGTATGTGGCTTACAGAAAACGTAAGATTTTCTTCTCTGAAGACGGTTCTGTACAGGGTCTTGTTGATGTGATTAAAAAACATCAGTCTGAGAAATACTTGGTTATCGTATCTGATGTTTACGATGAGAACAAGTCAATCCAGGAAGACCATAAGAACGATATCGTATCTGTCATGGATGAGAACAACATCCCTCACACAAAGGCAGTTATGTATCGTACAGTAAGTACAGATTTCACACAGGATCCTGATTTCAAGTATGACATGTTTGTGTTCTTCAGTCCATCTGGAATCACATCATTGTATAGAAACTTCCCTAATTTCCAGCAGGGAGATATCAAGATTGCTTGTTTCGGTCCAACAGCTGTTAAGGCTGCAGAAGAGGCTGGTTTGACAGTCCACGTCGCAGCTCCTAACGAGAAAGCAAAGTCTATGGCTGAAGCATTGGATTTGTATTTCAAGGAAAACGCGGAGAAGTAATTGAGGCGTTGCAATGAATAATAAGCCATACTACTATAGTATGGCTTTTTTGTTTCATAAAGAGGATTCCAAAGAGCGGAACGCCCTTGCCTCCTCCTACTGTGCGAGCCGTAGGCGAGCACAAACAAAAAAGTAGTATTAAGATACATAGAATGGAAAACATCAACAACCGCAACACATTTCCAAAGGCAGAGCACCTTTGCTTAAAAAATGATCTGGATGCATTATTCGCAGACGGCAAGTCGTTCGTGTGTTTTCCATTCAGAATCACATATAGATTCACCGAGAAAGACGGTGCTCCTGCAAAAGTCGTTGTCATAGCTCAGAAGAAACGATTCAAGAGAGCATACCAGAGAGTAGAGCTACGCAGATTGATGCGTGAATCATATAGAATCAATAAACATCCATTGATTAATACATTGATGGAGAAGAATATTGGTATGCATATTGCATTCGTGTATATTGATCAGAAGATCGAACCGTATGCCTTCTTCGACAAGAAGATGAAACTTGCGATGACAAAGTTGAATGCTATTGTAGCAGAACAGTAATGCTATGATTTGGTTAAGAAAAATATTCCTAATTCCGGTCTTCTTCTACAAGCGTTGTATATCTCCGCTTTTCCCACCAGTTTGTAGATTCACACCTACATGTTCCCAGTATGCCGTCGACGCAGTAATGAAATATGGAATTCTTAAAGGCAGTTGGCTTGCCATCAAACGAATATGCAGATGCAGACCTGGAGGGGGGAGCGGGTATGATCCTGTGCCTTAATATTGACATCATTTATTAGTCAGGCGTTAACACACTTGCCTACATAAATACCTGCCACTACGTGGCTGACTGTAACACAATCCAGCCGTATAACGGCGACTATTTGTGTAGCCGTGGGTGTCAACCCACGGTTTTCGTGTGTTTATATATATCCATTCATCAATCAATGATTAGAATTATTAAATAATTAGAATTTTTTTAGTATTTTTGTACTCGTATTTTAGAATAATATTGCAATATGGAATTAGCAAGCAAATATAATCCAGCTGACGTAGAACAGAAATGGTATCAGTATTGGATGGAGAATGGCTTCTTCAGCAGTAAGCCAGATGGAAGAGAACCATACACTATCGTTATCCCTCCACCTAATGTGACTGGTGTGCTCCACATGGGCCACATGCTTAACAATACTATCCAGGATATTCTTGTGCGCCGCGCGAGAATGATGGGCAAGAATGCTCTTTGGGTGCCTGGTACTGACCACGCTTCTATCGCTACTGAGGCTAAGGTTGTTAACAAACTTGCTAGCGAGGGTATCAAGAAGAAGGATCTTACTCGTGAGCAGTTCCTTGAGCACGCTTGGGACTGGACAAGAAAGCACGGTGGTATCATCCTTGAGCAGTTGAAGAAACTTGGTGCTTCTTGCGACTGGAACCGTACTGCTTTCACTATGGATGAGAAGCGCTCGGAGTCGGTGCTTAAGGTTTTCGTTGACCTTTACGACAAGGGCTTGATCTACCGTGGTCTTCGCATGGTAAACTGGGATCCTAAGGCTCAGACAGTGCTTTCTACTGAGGAGGTGATCTACCGTGAGGAGAAGAGCAAACTATACTATCTAAAATATTATGTGCAGGATAGTGCAGCTGTTAAGCCTACTGGTGAGGAAGGAGAGGTTCTTCACAAGGATGAGAAGGGCTACTACGCTGTCGTCGCTACAACTCGTCCTGAGACAATCATGGGTGATACAGCTATGTGTATCAATCCAAAGGATCCAAAGAACCAGTGGTTGAAGGGCCACAAGGTAATCGTTCCATTGGTAGGCCGAGTAATCCCTGTAATCGAGGACCGTTATGTAGACGTTGAGTTCGGTACAGGATGTTTGAAGGTTACTCCAGCTCACGACGTAAACGACTACGCACTAGGAAAGACTCATAATCTTGAGACAATTGATATTTTCAACCCAGACGGTACTATTTCTGAGGCTGCAGGAATGTATGTCGGACAGGATAGATTCGTCGTTCGTAAGCAGATCGCCGTCGACCTAGGCAATGCTGGTTTGCTTGAGAAGGTTGAGGATTACGACAATAAGGTTGGTTATTCAGAGCGTAACCAGGACACTGCGGTTGAGCCACGTCTTTGCAAGCAGTGGTTCCTTTCAATGCAGCACTTCGCTGACATCGCTCTTCCTCCAGTTGTAAACGGTGAATTGAAATTCTATCCATCTAAATATGTGTCGACATATAAGAACTGGTTGGAGAACATCCAGGATTGGTGTATCTCACGTCAGTTGTGGTGGGGTCATAGAATTCCAGCATATTTCTTGCCTACAGCAGAAGGAGCAGAGGAGAAATTCGTCGTCGCTCTAACAGTTGAGGATGCTTTGGCAAAGGCAAAGAAGATCGCGGGTTATGAGAATATCACTGCAGATCAGCTTGTTCGCGACGAGGATGCTCTAGACACTTGGTTCTCATCTTGGTTGTGGCCTATCTCTTTGTTCGACGGAATCAATAACCCTGGCAATGAGGAGATCAAGTACTACTATCCAACTTCAGACCTTGTGACTGGTCCGGATATCATCTTCTTCTGGGTAGCGCGTATGATCATGGCAGGTTATGAGTACGAGGGTAAGATGCCATTCAAGAATGTATACTTCACAGGTATCGTTCGTGATAAGATTGGACGTAAGATGTCTAAGTCACTTGGTAACTCACCTGATCCACTTGGTTTGATCGAGAAGTTTGGTGCCGACGGTGTGCGTATGGGTATGATGCTATCTGCACCAGCAGGTAATGATATTTTGTTCGACGAGGCTCTTTGCGAGCAGGGTCGTAACTTCAACAACAAGATCTGGAATGCATTCCGTCTTGTTCAGGGTTGGAGCGTTGACGCTTCTATTGAGCAGCCTGAGAGCGCTAAGATGGCAATCAAGTGGTTCGGCCACAAGTTGAACCAGACAATCGCTGAGGTTAACGATCATTTCGAGAAGTACCGTATCTCAGACGCGTTGATGACAGTCTACAAACTATTCTGGGATGAGTTCTCATCTTGGTATCTTGAGATGGTTAAGCCAGCATACCAACAGCCAATCGACAAGGCAACTCTTGACGCAACATTGTCTTACTTCGAGACATTGCTTAAGCTTCTTCACCCATTCATGCCATTCATCACAGAGGAGCTATACCAGGCTCTTAAGAATCGCGACGCTAAGGATAGCATCATGGTCAGCCAGCTTCCAAAGGCAGAGGATTTCTGTGAGAAGTGCTTGAAGAGAATGGAACAGACTAAGGAGATCATCGCAGGTGTACGTAACATCCGTGCTGAGAAGGGAATCAGCCCACGTGAGGCATTCGCTCTATATTATAAGGGAGAGGAGTTCAGCGATAAGAATAACTCAATCATTGAGAAGTTGGCTAACATCGAGTCGATTTCAGCTACTCCAGCAACTGGTGTAGACGGTGCGTCACAGACATTCATGGTTGGTACTGTAGAGATCACAATTCCGTTGGCAGGCAACGTCAATGTTGAGGAGGAGATCAAGAAGATGGAAGAGGAGATCAAATACCTTGAAGGATTCTTGGTTAGCGTCAACAAGAAGTTGAGCAATGAGAAGTTTGTGGCAAACGCAAAACCAGAGGTTGTGGCAAACGAGCGTAAGAAGCAGGCAGATGCAGAGAGCAAGATTGCCGCTTTGAAGGCAAACATTGCAAAAATGAAGTAAATTCAACACTTTATAAGGCGACGGAATGCAAATTTCGTCGCTTTTTTTGTGCCGACACTTGAATTGTTGAAAAAAAGTATTATTTTTGCACAGTTAAAAATTTTAAATCATCAAAAAATGGCAACTAAAATTAGATTGCAGAGACACGGACGTAAGGGGTACGCGTTTTACCACATTGTCGTAGCTGATAGCAGAGCACCACGCGATGGTAAGTTTATTGAGAAGTTGGGAACATACAATCCTAACACTAATCCTGCTACTATTGATTTGAATTTTGAGCAGGCTTTGAAGTGGGTTCTTAACGGAGCTGAGCCAACTGACACTGCAAGAAACATCTTGAGCGATAAGGGTGTTTACATGAAGAAGCACTTGTTAGGTGGTGTTAAGAAGGGAGCTTTCTCTGAGGCTGTAGCTGATCAGAAGTTTGAGGCTTGGATGAACGAGAAGAACGCAAAGCTTGACGCAGTAAAGAACAAGATGGTTGCTGACAAGGCTGCTAACGCTAAGGAGCGTCTAAACGCTGAGCAGGCTGTAAACAAGGCAAAGGCTGAGGCTGTAGCTAAGAAGAAGGCAGAGGCACTTGCTGCAAAGCAGGAGGCTGAGGCTGCTGCAAACGCAGAGGCTGCTGCTGAGAATTCTGAAGAGGCTCAGGGTTAATCAATCCTTTGTTCTAAGACTTATGAGTGCATTTCAGTTTGAAGTGCACTCTTTTTGATTTTTTGATGATTAGAATATTATAATAGAAGATTATATATAGCAGTTGTTCAAAATGAGGATTGTTAAGGGCGGAACGCCCTAACCATTTCCTAACGCGAGCCCGTAGGGCGAGCGCTTAAAAATAAGAGCGTTTAGATATTTGGTGTGTATTTGTCTTTAATAAAGAGGCAACCACAAGGTGTGATTTATATAATGGGCAACCACAAGGGCTGCCCCTACAGTAGAACTTATGAACAAAACAATTTTATCCATATTATTATCTTCATTTGCAGGCTTTTCTGTGGCTCAACGTAATTATGTAAAGCCTCTTGAGGAGGTTAACACATTGAGCGGCAGTTATTTGGAACTACGTCGTAACCATTTTCATGGTGGACTTGATTTCCGTACAAACAGTGATGTAAACAAGAAGATTTTTGCTGTTGAGAGTGGTTGGGTTTCCCGTATAACATGTGAGCCACGTAGCTACGGAAAAAGAGTGGAGATCACTCACGCTGATGGACGCGTCTCTTTGTATGCCCACTGCAATGGCTTCTTGAATGCTATTGGAAAGAAGGTTCGTGAAGAGCAGGAAAAGAATCAGTCGTTTGAGGTGGATATTTTCCCTGCCAAGGATGAGATAAAGGTGGAAAGAGGTGAGCAGATAGCTTGGTCTGGCAACACTGGTTCAAGTGGTGGCCCACACCTTCATTTCGAATTCCGTTCTCCTGAAGGTGAACTTGAAAACCCATATGATCATAATAATGTGTGGGGATTGGTTGATAACAAACGACCTCAAATTAATGCCGCAAAAATCTACGCTATGGATGACAAAAGTAGTGTAGGTGGTAGAACTACAGCTAAATACAACACTCGCGTCGTGGCTGGTGGAGAAAGAAGATTGAATGGAGTCAATACAATTAATGCATGGGGAAATATTGCGTTCGCTTTGAAATCATATGATTTTATGACAGGAACAGGTTTCCACCATACTCCTCGTACTCTTTTGATGTATGTTGATGGGCAGTTGTATAGCAAGGTGGATATCCGTAATGTGAAATTTGCAGATACTCGAGCTCTAAACAGTTTCATCGATTACCGTCAGCAGCAGAGAACAGGTGAGTTTTTCATGAAGATGTTCCCAGATAAGAATTCTCCGTTGAAGATTTTTCATGATATGAAAAACAATGGAATACTTAACATCAATGAAGAGCGTGCTTACGAAGTTAAATTTGAGGTCGTTGATGATTTTGGCAACAAGGATGTGTTGGTTGTAAATGTGATGGGAAAGAAGACGGAAGCTATCGCGTCGACTGCAAAATCTCATGGTGAAAAACTAACTGCTGGTGTCGCAAACTTGTTTGATAAGGGTGATGTTTCTCTTTATGTTCCAGAGAACGCATTGTACGAGGATGAACCTGTGAATTATGAGACATTCCCGTCAAATACCTATTATTCAAAAATTTACAGCATCGGAGATCCTTTGACTCCAGTACATACTTTTATGGATCTTTCGATTAAGCTTTCTAATGATGAGTTGGAAGATAAGGCAAAATATGTTGTTGTCTCTTTGAATAACAAGAATCTTGTTAACAAGGTTTATGCTTGTGAGATTATCAATGGATATGCAGTAGCAAAGGTTCGTGAACTTGGACGATTTGCAATTTTCAAGGATGTCAATCCACCTCATGTTGGACCGCTTCAAACTAAAAATCTTCGCTCAACAAATAGAATTGTGATGACAATGGGCGACGGAATGTCTGGAATCAAATCATACAAAGGATACATTGACGACAAATGGGTGCTTTTTGAGTATGATCAGAAGACTGGAACAGCATTTTGCAATTTGACGGTGGAAGATGTTGTTAAAGACAATACTATGAAGACATTCAAGTATGTCGTAACAGACAATTGTAATAACGAACGCGTATTTGAAAAGAAAATTTTGTACTAAATGAGACGAATAGTTTCTATAGTTTCAGCATTACTGACTGCTATTTCTGCATTTGCGGGAACTAATATTTTGGTCGGCAAACAATGCTCAACAGATGGCTCTACGCTATGTACATACTCCGCAGATTCATATTACTTGTATGGAGAGTTGACACATTATCCTAAGGCTCAACACTCTAAATATGAGAAGATTGATATCTACGGATGGGATACTCATGGCTATCAGGGTAAGGTTGAACAGGTTCCATTCACTAATGATGTGCTTGGAAATATGAACGAACATCAGGTTTGTATCACTGAATCGACATGGGGTGGACGACCTGAGTTGGTTGATACAAGTGGAGTGCTTGACTACGGTAATTTGATTACTTTGACATTGCAGCGTTGCAAGTCGGCTACTGATGCCATCCAGATCATGACGGATTTGGTTAATGAGTATGGATACCGTAGTTCTGGAGAGACATTTACAATTGCTGATCCAAACGAATTGTGGATCATGGAGATGATTGGTAAAGGACCGGATATTAAAGGTGCTGTTTGGGTTGCAATGCGTCTACCTGATGATTGTGTAAGTGCTCATGCCAACCATTCAAGAATCACAACATTCCCTTTGAGTGATAGAGCAAACTGCAGATATTCAAAGGATGTGATCTCATTCGCAAGAGAGAAAGGATATTTCGACGGTAAGAATAAAGACTTCAGTTTTTCTGATGCGTATGATCCTATGAGTTTCTCAGCACGACGTTTCTGTGATTCTCGTGTGTGGTCTGTTTTTACTAAGTTGAATCCACAGATGGTTAAATATCAGGATTATATACTTGGTAAAAGTGATGAGAGATTGCCTCTTTGGATCAAACCGGATAGAAAAATTTCATTGAAAGAGTTGAAAAATTTGATGCGTGATCATTTTGAAGATACACCTCTTTCGATTGAATCTGGAGTTGGAAGTGAACCATTTGGTGCATCATATCGTTTTGCTCCACGTGAATGGGAGGTTGATGGTCAGAAATATTTCAATGAGAATCCGATTGCCGGTCCACACAATGCCTTCAGCTTCATTGCTCAGATGCGTAGCTGGTTACCTAACATGGTTGGTGGCGTGTTGTGGTATGGTGTAGATGATGCAACATTCACTGTCTACATTCCAATCTATATTGCCACAACAGAGGTGCCAGAGTGTTTCAAAAAAGGAAACGGAAGTTTGTTGGAGTTCTCATGGACGTCGGCATACTGGGTGTTTAATTGGGTTGCCAACATGACTTATTCTCGTTATCAATATATGTCAAAAGACGTATTCAAATATCAGGATGAGTTGGAAAGAAAATTTGAGGATAACCTTGAAGTAGTGGAGGAGGCAGCAAAGTCGCTTTACACAAAAAGTCCAGATTTCGCGGCACGATTCTTGACTGAATATTCTCAAAACCAGTCACATATCACTATGGAGAGATGGAAGAAATTAGGAGAATTCCTAATGGTCAAGTATTGCGACGGTAATATCAAGAGAGAGCGTGGAGGAGTCTTCATTGACAATGGATGGGGCGTTCCAGCCGGAATTTCATCTCCTGGTTATTCAGATTGGTTTTATAAACAGATCATTGAGACTACGGGAGACAAGTATAAATTACCGGAGTAAGAGCTTAGAGTTTATAACTTAGAGATATGGGAGACGTGAATAATGAGGTGCACCCCAAAAGTTGGACATTAAAAAAATAAAATTTATAAAGTATGGGCTCGGTATTGAACCGGGCTCATACCGTTTAATCTAAGTTTGATTCTTTTATTGTTGTACCACCAGATGTACTTTTTAAGCTGAAGG
>JAZUGF010000038.1:0-6862 GCA_045641065.1 Paludibacteraceae bacterium
ACTCCTTGATTTTTTTCGTTTCTCAATAAAACAAATTCTATTGAGCCGTTATAATTGTCTACAATCGACTTTACGATCTCCATACTTTTATCAGTTCCGCAATCATCTACAATTATACACTCAAAATTGGTATATGTTTGAGCAATAATACTCAAAATGCACTCCTCTATATAATTTTCTACATTATAAACAGGAACAATTATAGAAATACTAGAACCGTCAGCTTTCATTTTATTTACTTGTTAATTTTGTTTCTCAACATTGATAACATTCTCTGACTTATATCCTTTGCTCCTTCAGTAAATGAATACAAAATGAAGAAATAAATGGTAGTAAAGATGAAGACTATAATAATAGAATAAATAGTCCAAGTCAAAAAGGATTTTGATGGATCAATTTGTATATATTTTACTATGAAACTTGAGGCCGCAAACGCCGTAAAAAAACATAATAAATATACAATAAAGTTTTTCCAATAGACAAAGACACTTGTTTTCAAGCCCTTAGTAAATAGGAAATATGGTTTCCATATACCAACAATTGTTGACATACTAACAATTGTTCCAAGCAAAACTCCTTCAATTCCCCATAGATAACCACCGACTATAGCAACAATAAGGGAAATAACACCTTCTGCAATTGGAGCCCATATATCACTGAACAAAGCATATCCGTTTATGTATGCGTCTGTAGTAAACCTAACTTGCAATATAAACTCATTGATAATAATAAGCAATAGCAATGTTCTACTTAACAAAAAACTGTCACCTAACCAACATGTCAAAAATGGCTCTGTCAAATACCATAATCCAAAAGACAATACTCCAGCTACAAAGAATTTCAATGCAAAAAACTCCCAATATACCTTGTGAATTCTTTCTTCATTTCCTTCCGCAATCAAATTTCCTATTCCTGCAATGTTTCCACTCAAAACGTAGGAAATTAAGGATGACAATTTACCAGCTGTAAGATTGTAGTTATCGTATTTACCGATTGTTCCCAAATCCACATAGTTAAACATAATCAGTGGACGGATTTGCAACTGAGCGAACTGAGAAATTTTATGAATAAATAGCTGTTTTGTTTTCTTTATGACATCAGGATATTCTCTCCATTTTTCCTTTCCACACTGTATTCTAGCATCCAACCATGGATACATTTTTTTAATTTTGACATTCAAGTATACAGCAGCACCGACATTTGAAAGAAAATAAATCAAAATCCATAAATACGGAGCGACAGCGGGATATTCTGAATAATTAGAGACAGTATAAACAACTATCATCTGCAGTAGATAACATAAAAAAGAAGCACCCTGAAAACATCCATTCACAATGTAACTTCTTTGGTCTGCATTTAGAATTGTCTGTCTAAAATTAACAAAATAGGTCAAAAGGACACTAAATAGGAATCCAAAATATACGGAATATACCAGATACAATGACACACCCTTGTCTTCAAACAAGAATGGCAATGCTATCGCCATACCAATTCCGCATATTAGAATTACAAAGCCAACAATATAATACAGATATCCCAAAACTGAAACTATCTCATTCAACTTGGGATAATCCTTATCAAACATCGGTTTATAGAGAGTAACACAAATAGCACTACCAATACCTAGTTCTACCAAACTTAAAAAGCCAATGAATCCGAGTATAGTAGAAGTCAATCCAAAAAAATCAGCTCCTAATGAATCAAGAAAAACTTTTCTTGAAAAAAAAGTGACTGCTAAATTTAGAAAGTAAAATATTAAATTAACTTTTGCGTTCAGCAATGTCTTTTGAACTCTTGATTCTGCCATTGATTAATTCTCTATAAATAATAATTATTCCTTGTCAAGGACCTCGTATTTAGAATGCTTGCTCTTAAATTCAGGCACCAATACTTTCATCTGTTTAACAATAGACATATCATCGTATCCGCTCTTTGTGATCTCTACCAATCTATCGATTTGAGAGCAAACCTCTGAATATCCAAGTTCACGCACAGAAGCCAACTTAATCTTTGGATGAGAAGAAGGTTTTGTGTTTTCCTCCTTGTTCAACAACTCCTCATACAATTTTTCTCCATCACGCAAACCAGTATACTTTATCTCAACATTCTTTGCTCCAGAAAGTAAGATTATACGTTTTGCCAAATCAGCAATACGTACTGGTTTTCCCATATCAAATACAAAAATCTCACCACCGTGACCCATTGTTCCGGCCTGAAGCACCAACTTACATGCCTCTGGAATCAACATAAAATAACGAATGATATCTGGATGTGTGACAGTCAACGGACCACCTGCTTTAAGCTGCTCCTTAAACAATGGAATAACAGATCCATTTGATCCTAATACATTACCAAATCGAGTTGTAACAAATTCAGTATGACCAGCAACCTTTCCTTCTTTAATTTCCTTATCCAAGCTCTGACAGTACATCTCACATATACGCTTTGAACAACCCATAACATTAGTTGGGTTAACTGCCTTATCAGTAGATACCATCACAAATTTCTTCACTCCGTACTTAACAGACAAATCTGCCATTATACGAGTACCGTCGATATTATTTGCAACAGCTTCACCTGGATTATCCTCCATCATTGGCACATGCTTATATGCAGCAGCATGGAATACATACTCAGGTTTATACTTCTCAAATAAATAATCCATATGGATCTTATGATGGATACTTGCAGTAACTGTCTCAGCAGGAATTTCTGGAAATTTACGAGCCATCATTAGACGAATGTCATGAAGAGGAGTTTCGGCCTGATCAACAAGAACCAACTGACTTGGGCCAAATCCAGCAACCTGTTTTACAATCTCAGATCCGATTGAACCTGCTGCTCCTGTAATCAAAATGCTCTTACCTTTCAAGACATTACTAATTGCATCCAAGTCAACATCTATCTGATTACGAGGCAACAAATCTTCAACATCTACTTCTTTTAGGTTCGCATAACCCAAATCACTCTTTCCATCCCACTCCTGCTGGTTGTACATCAAAATCTTGATTCCAGCTTCTGCCAAAGCATCAGCCATCTGCTGATTATTTCTTATTGCATCCGACTTCAATGGAGATACCATCAACACGTTTGCATTCTTCTGACGCATTCTAGCGACAAGTTTATCATCATTAGCATAAACTTTAACTCCCATCAACAAATGGTGAGCATCGCTTTCTACATCAGATACAAATCCAGTCACCTCATACTTTGATTCCTGAGCTTGAATACTCTTTGCCAATGCTACACCTCCCTCTTTTACTCCGTATATGAACACTCTTTGTACTGAGGCTCCAACAAAATAAACATCATAAAGATATTTAGTCATGATACGAACAAAGCTCATAAGCAAAGATGACATGATACATATAGCAAGCAACTCATTCCATGACAATGGCACCAAATATTCATCCACGTTTGTGACATGTCTTAGAATAAAAATCATAGATACCGCATAGATGGCTGCCATCCACAAACGAACCAAATCAACGAATGAAGAGTATCTTAACACTCCGCTATATGTGTGTTTCAATTTGAATCCTATTAGATAGAAGATCAAATAAACACCGAATGTCAACAATAACGGTCCAAAATTAGAAAGTGTATAAGTTGCACTTGTCTCCATCGCATGCACAAAGAAGCTTGATCCAATAACAATCAAACAGTCCATGAGCAACACCAACCAATATGACAACGCATCCTTTGAGAAATACCAATGCGTAAATCTATTAAACAGATTTTTCATTTTAGTATATTAGTTAAATTATATTATTCTTTAATATAGTTACCGTAGCCATAACCATAACCATAACCGTATTTTGTGCCCATTGTCTTAGTAACAGATGTTCCATTAAGAATCAATGACAATGAAGGGAATTTTTTCTGATTATAGAATGTATCAACAATTGGCAACATGTCCTTCTTCATCAATCCTGCACGAACAACAAACAAAGCCATATCAACATATTCAGATATTACATTTGCATCGGCAACAACATCTACTGGAGGACAATCAATAAATACATAATCATACTCCTGCTTCAACTCATCAATCATTTTAGGTAAGAAGTCCTCGTTAAACAACAACTCTGTTGGATTTGGTGGAACTTCTCCTACAGGAATAACATCAAATGTACTATCCTCAATGTGAACCAACACATCTTTCCAACTATTTTTTTCTCCGTTCAAATAATCACACACACCATGATGCGGACGATCTACTACCTGAGACAAAGAAGCTCTACGCAAATCCAAATCCACGGCAACTACTTTCTTCTTCTTTAATGACATACAGTATGCAAGGTTTGCACACACAAAACTCTTACCACTACCTGGATTCAAAGAAGTAAACATCACAACCTTATGAGTCTTGCCCTTTCCTAGCATGAAGTCGACATTCGTTCTAACAACACGGAACGCCTCATTGATAATATTACGACAACTCTCCTTAACGACAAGAGTGATACCATCTTCTGTATTTCCTTCCTTCTTAGTACATTGAGGAATTTCACCAGCAAACGGAACTGCCAATCTCTCAACATCCTGACGTCCACGAATTGTTGTATTACACATCTCAATCAAGAACATGATAGCCGCAGGAATCAACAAACCAGCAGCAGCAGCCAACATCCAAATCATAGATCTGTTAGGAGCTGCGGGGGAATTACTTCCTCTTGGTTCTGTAATCAAACGAGTATTATAAGCAGTAAATGCCTGAGACAAAGCATTTTCCTCACGTTTCTGCAACAAGAACAAATACAATCCTTCCATGACCTTCTGTTGACGCTCCTCAGACAACAAATATTTTGCCTGATTTGGATTTCTAGCCAACTGACGTTCTGTTCTAGATTCCTGTGCATTAACATTCTTAATCTGCATTGATAATGATGCAATCTCGTTATTTACACTCTGCAAGATAACAGACTGCATTGCATTCAAATGTTTTGTCTGGTCTTTTACTAATGGATGATTCTCACTACTGTTAGCAAGCATTCTATTTCTCTCCAACAAAATCTTGTTATACTCAGAAATTTGAGCCTGAACATTACCACTTGACATACTTGAAGAGATTGGCAAAGGATTATCAAAGTTCTGCTCTCTCAATATATCCTGAATATACTCAAGCATAGACAATTGGTTGTTCAACTCAAGCAAACGACTTTTTGTTTCTGAGTTCTGTTGCAAATACAACTGTGATACAGCAGCAATATCCGGCAACAAGTTCTTTCCCTTAAAGTTTGCAATATTCTTATCAATACCTGTCAATTCGGATTCAATCACACCTAGACGAGAAGAAATAAACTCAGAAGTACTTTCTGCAATTCTATTCTTATCATGAACCCAATTATCATTGTATACTTTAATTACAGTCTTAATGATATCAGTGGCTCTCTCTGTAGACTGATCAGTAATAGACAAATTAACAACAGTAGACTGTTTATCAACCAAACCAACTGAAAGAGCTGCACTATAAACATTTGTGGCAACATCTACACTGCTACGAGAATAATTTATTTCCTTGTACATTTCTCCTCCCTCTACTCCAGTTGGGAAGATAGATAGATGTCCTACAGGTGTCTCTGTTGGAATTGTATCAGACAACTTGACAGATACCTTCGACTTATATTCTTTTCCTTTATCATTGAAGTCAGATAACTCAACATAACCATCTCCCAACATCTTAATCTTAAAAGAAACAAAATCTGTATTCTTTTTTTGTGAAGCATCAAATAAGACTTTAACAGGAGATATTCCATATATGTCTTGCTCTCGAAGATCAACAGGAACCTTGTAATAATCCATCAATTGCAATTCCTTTACTACCTGAGTCATCAAAGTTGGTGACTTCAATGAAATAAGTTCATTGCTTAGGTTTGACTTACTAGCCAATAGTCCCATGTCGGCTATTTCAGAAGCAATATTTGCGGATCCTCCCTTACTTTCATCCTTAATCAATAGCATTGCGGATCTTGTATACACAGGTGGTGTTGTAGCCAAATAATACCACGCAAGTCCTAAACAAAGTGCCAATGATATTGGGAACCAATACCAATGTGTAATAAAAGACTGCAAAACTTCAGCAATAGAAAATCCACTACTGCTTCCTCCAGGCGTTTTCTGTTGAGTCTGAGCGGCAACATTCACTTCTTCACCGCCGTTTTTACTGACCATCACCATAATTAATAATGTTGTATCTTATTTTTCAATTCAATATTTCAATCATATCTGGTGTCACTTCTGCACTGACACCCAATAGACCATCCAACACAACAACCAAAGTCTTGCGTCGGCAACCCTTTCTTTTCACAAAAAGCCCCTCTACTCCATCCAATGGACCTCCTATCATTCGAATTCTCTGTCCTTGGTTCAACTGAATCTCTTCCGGCATGAAAATCTGAGAATTATCATTAGACTCCACAACTCGGATAAAATCTTCCATAGCCTTCGTTGGCACAATCAGACAATCTGCCTGTTTACCACTGCATCTATTATAGATAAACTGGAAATTGCTTCCAGCTACAGTATGGGGCATTATATTTTCTTTTCTGCCGTACACAAACAAAAGATTAGGAACTACAGGTTCTTTAGAAATACACTTTTTCCCTTTTAGTGTTTTCACAACCGTTCTCATGGCCTGATAATAACGCACACCGCTTTCTTCCAATTTTTGTTTTACTCCCGTCTCACAAAAACGTCCTAATGTGCGCATTACATACCAATGCATTTCATCACTATCGTGAACCATCAAAAAACTTGATTTTTAATAAAAGGACATACTTTTGACTCCTTAAACCCCATATAAGAGCATAAGAAACAATTAGTTAGATAGCATTGTATCACTTTTATCGTTCGCATTGATATT
>JAZUGF010000039.1:0-48700 GCA_045641065.1 Paludibacteraceae bacterium
TACATCTGGTGGTACAACAATAAAAGAATCAAACTTAGATTAAACGGTATGAGCCCGGTTCAATACCGAGCCCATACTTTATAAATTTTATTTTTTTAATGTCCAACTTTTGGGGTGCACCTCAACATGCCCCGTCTCTACGAATATTGTTTTCTATAGCATTTAATTTGCTGGAGACTCCTGAATAAACGTAAAATAACCGAAGATATCTCCTGCGGTCACATCTATACCCAAACCTCTTGACAATGAATCGTTTTTCTGAAAAGTCACAATCAAAGAACCATCTTTAGACAAAACACTACACCAATCATTTGAATAAGAGCTGGAGTTCTTGATATCCGCACCAATAATATGCTGATCATCTTTCACTTTCATCAAATTGTCGTATTTATACAAATGAAGAGAACTCAACCAAGGTTTATAATTCTTGCAACGAAATACATACTCTCCTCCCTCAATTGGAACATTGTAGTAAGTTCCATTTTGGCTGTCCATCACTTTGGTATACGTTGTTTTTTCCCATTCCATAGGATCCCACTTTCCTGCAGGTTCTTCAACCTCTTTTTCACAAGCTGAGAAAAAAAGTGCGGATAATAGCACAACAAATGATTTTTTCATTTTAATAATAGCATTAATGTATTTTTGTCTAAAATTAAGAGACGTGAAGAATCACGTCTCTACTGATATCTCTAAGCTCTAAACTTTTTTCTTTCTGCTATTGCTTTCTGCTTAGTAAAGTCTCATATTGTTCCTTCAATGTCTTGACCTCAGCCTCAATTGTGAACAGTGTCAAAACTCGGCTTCTTGCATTCTCCGACAACTGTTTTCTCAACTCGTCATCCTGAAGCAACTTGTCTAATGCAGCAGCATAAGCTTCAACATCTCTGTTTGCAACCTCAAGACCTGTTTCGCCATCTGGACAAACCCAGTTAACTCCACTACCCTCGATTGTGTATGTCACCGCTGGTGTTCCACAATACATTGCCTCACAAAGTGTTAGACCGAAACCTTCTGCCTTAGTGTACGAAGGGAACGCAAAGATATCTGCAGCATGATAATAACAACGCAAGTCTGAATCATTCATTCTACCCAAGAAACGGATTCTATCAGAATATCTTGCCAACTGCATCATCTCATCTGTTGTAGGACCGTCGCCTCCAACATAGATAACACAGTCTGATTTGATCAATTTCTCTGCCTCAATCAAGTCTTCCAAACCTTTGTGGCGAACGTGTCTTCCTGCATGGAAAACAATCTTCTTTCCACATGCTGCCAACTTGATCTTCTCAACCTTCTCTTCTTCTCCTGGTAGCAAATCAAACTTTGTGACGTCGATAGCACTTGAAAGAACTACAGTTTTATCCTGGAAATCTTTCAATACTGGAGATGATATCTTATATTTTTCAGAAGTAGTCGCAATCATGTCAGCTCTCTCAAGCATCTTTCTCTCAATGCCCTTTATAAACTGATACATGACTTTCTGTGCAGTTACGTCGAGGTGGTAATGAACGTAGAGCTTTACATCGTCGGGTATAAGCTTCAACATCATCGCCATCACAAATGGATTGGGATGATGGAAGTGGATAATGTCTGGTTTCCACTCTACAATATACTTTTTGAGTAATTTATAGTATGAAAAAGATAAACTCTGACGAAGCAACATCAAAAACACTCCGGCTTTGCTTACCTTTACCCCATTATGTTCTTCTTCCTTATCTTCCTTATCTTCGCTGAATGCTACTACATGCACGTCATAATCGTCTTTGATACCCTCCGACAAATACTGGCATGTGGCTTGTGTGCCTCCAACCACTGGAAAATAATAATTAGATATTTGCAGAACTTTCATTTATATTCAAGTAATGTTGGCTGTTCATTTCAACAAGTTGTTGCCAACAAATTCACACAAAAGTAGACATATTTTTTATCTACACAAAAAATAAATCGACTAAATGCTTAGTTTATTCTATAATTTTTAGATTGTCAACCCACAATTTATCTCCAATAGCGCCACAGAATGCTCCTCCATATCCAGCGGAGAAACGAATAATTATATGTGTTGGCATCTCATCTGGATCTGCATACTCTTTTTCTGAGATTTGCATCTTTACGCCTTTACTGTTGATTCCCCAATATGGATAGTTGGGATAATCAACTCCCATATAATCCTGATAGTTAGGATCTTCTGTGATTTCACCGTATTGGATAGGAAGTTCAAAACCGTTTTGCCACTCAGGGACACTCTCCTTGATTCTCATGTAGGCTGTCCCCACTCTCTTGGCATGAAGTTTACCATTGGCATCTTCCCAACGTCGCTGAAGGACAACCGAAATCTCAGCTTCGTTCTTTCCTTCAAGATCCATTGCTTTTGAGACGGACTTATATTGTCGTTTGCCTCCTACCTTAGCTTTGTAATCGAATTTGATGGCTCGTGGCTTGGTGGTATATGGCACTCCCTGCATCATATACTGCATCGGATTATCGGAACTCTCGATAGGTTCAAGAAGGAATCCTGTGAAGACGCTGCCCGATGCCATACAAGTCAAGTTGACCATACCAAGCACCTTGACCTCCTCTAACTTGCTCTCAATTCTCAAGCAATAGCCTTCACCACGTTTTTCCGGATAGACGGTAACACTCGCCTTGTCCACACTTGCCGCGTGGATCAAACTGCTTGATGTCTCCCAAGGTGAATCAGTTCTTTTACGGGGACCGGTTTCGTCAATAGTGTCAGGCTTTCCGATCTCGTAGATCTGCTTAACATTTCCGCCAATCAGAAAACTCTCCTTGATATTTCTTACCTGCCAACTATCAAAATCAGAATATTTCAGCTGAGTCACATTCAGCTGAGCCATTCCAACCAACGCCGGAGCCAATAATAGTGTCGAAAAAATCTGTTTTACCATAAAACCTTTAACGATACGTCTGCTAAATTATACAAAATATCCGATTTTTCGCATTTTTTGTCATTTTTCTACTAAAAAAAAATCGCCCACGGTAGCCAATCGTCTGCAACGATAGTCAACCACGGGCTCGTATAACCGTTCCACGGTTTTGCCTTGACTGGAAGTCAATACCGAGCGAAGCGAGAGTAACCGGGGGTGCCGAACGAAGTGGCACACTCGGCCAATGAGGATGTGACAAATCTGCCTGGAAGGCAGTACCATGATATGAACGTAAAATTTTCGTAAAAAGGATCGTAAAATTTGATGGCGAACACGAATTACACAAATCATATCAAAAATCAGAAGAGACGTGGCACGCCACGTCTCTTCTCTATTTCAAATTTTGCGTCCTGCTAATTACGCATTTCGCATTTATAATTTCGCATTTTTATAGTGCCATCAACACCAAGAACTGTGCACTCATCACTCGCAAGAACATTGTCAATGGGTAGACAGTTGCGTATGATAGTGATGCCTTACCTGTTGCATCTGCTGTGTTAGAGAATGCCAATGCTGGTGGGTTTGTTGTTGCACCACTCGCGAATCCCATCAACTGTGCTGCACTCAATTTCAATCCGAATCTACCAATCAATAGGATGATTATCATTGGAACCATTGTGATGATGATACCGTAGATGAACCATGACAATCCGACCTGCTGGAATGTGTCAACAAAGCCCTCTCCTGCTCCCAAACCAACAGCTGCCAAGAACAACATGATTCCAATCTCCTGAAGCATCTTCTTCGCTGAGAATCGTGTATAAGTGACCAAGTTGAATTTGATACCGAACTTTGCAATCAAAATAGATACGATAAGTGGACCACCTGCCAACCCAAGTTTTACTGGCTGTGGGATTCCAGGAATATCGAATGGAATTGAACCAAGTAGCACACCAAGTGTGATACCCAAGAAGACCTGAATCAAGTGTGGATGGTCAAGCTGTGTATTTGAGTTTCCTACGAACAAACCAAGTTTGTTTACAGATGTCTCGTCACCTACAGCTACGATTGAGTCACCAACCTGAAGCTGCAATGTTGGGCTTGGAACAAGGTCGATACCTGTACGGATGACGCGGGAAATGTTTACTCCGAAAATCTCCTGAATCTTTAGCTGAGCAAATGTCTTACCGTTCATTTCTGACTTAGTAACAACAAGTCTCTTGCTGACTAACTGTCCACCATTCAACTTGTCCCAAAGGGCCATATCCATCTCCAAACGAGTTCCGACACAAAGCTTGATTGCCTCACTGTCGTTCTGGTTAGAGATCACATACATCTTATCATTAAATGAAAGAACTGTGTCATCGTTTGGAACCTTAACCTCGTCAATAGCCGCCTTGTGAAGACGAGTAACAACGAAGTTCTTTCCGATTGTCTGCTTTAGTTTACCAAGAGTGATACCATCAAGAGCTGTGTTTGTGATCTGAACTGTATAGATCTCAACTGTACTCTTATCCTGCTCCTCAGACTGAGCCTGAGCCTCTTTACCCCAAAGGAAATTAACAACAGCAAGAATAATGATGATTCCAACAACACCCATTGGATAAGCGATTGCATAACCTGCAGCAAGGAAGTTGCTTGCATTACCTGTAGCATCTGAATAAGCCTGCTGTGCTGCTCCAAGACCAGGAGTGTTTGTAACGGCTCCAGAAAGGATACCTACCATATTCTTCAAATCCTCACCTGTGATGCAATAGATTAAGTAGGCTGCCAATACGTTTAGGAACACAAGTCCTACTGCCATAAGGTTCAAATGAACACCACCACTACGGAATGATGAGAAGAAACTTGGTCCAACCTGCATACCAATTGAGTACACAAACAGAATCAAACCAAACTCTTTTACGAAATGCAGGATGTGCGAGTCTACCTGATAGAAATTACCGACGAAGATACCTACGAACAGAATCCATGTCACTCCAAGGGTAAAACCTTTGTACTTGAAATTTCCGATTGCCAAACCTGCAACAATCGTGAATGAAAGTAGTAGTAAAGAGTACGCTACTGAACCACTTGAAAGCAATTTAAAAAACCACTCCATGATGTGTATTTTATTAACCTTATTATTTTTTCAGTCCTCAAAACGTAGATTCCCACGTCTAATTTTCAGCAAAGATAGACAATTTCATTTATATGTTGTATAACATATATGCATTTTTTGAGTGTATATGCAAAAAATTATTTAGAAACAAATACTCGAACCTCTTCACTATCTTCTCTGATACGATCGTAAAGCGATGTTTTGATAGAATCTACTTTATTTTCAATGATAATATCGAGATTTTTGCATCCCTTAAATGCATAGTAGCCAACCTTTGAGACGTTAGATGGCAAAACTATCTTTTTCAATCCGCTACAATCAACAAATGCCTCTCCTTTTATCTCCTTTACACTTGTAGGAATCACGATGCTAGTCAAGTTTTTACACTTTTCGAATGCCATTTCTCCAATAATCTTGACACTTGAAGGAATCTCAAATGTTCCCTTGAGACTTTCTGGAACACGAATAATTTCTGTCTTATTCTTATTGTACAATACTCCACCCTCTGATGAATACTTTGTATTATCAGGATCCACATTGATACTTTTCAAATTAGAGCATCCAGAGAAAGCTGTCTCATTGATATTTTCCACATTAAATGGAATATCAACATTAGTAAGGCTTGTACAGCCGCCAAATGCAAGAAAACCTATACTTGTGACTCCCATCGGAATCTCCACACTCTCCAAACTTGTGCAGCCTTCAAATGTGTTACTCTCAATCTTGATAATTCCAAGAGGCAAAACCACACTCTTCAACGCACTACAATTCTCAAATGCGAATGCTTCAATTTTAGTGATGTCGTCGTGCATCTCAACCTCAGTCAATCCTGTACATCCTGAGAATGCTCTTGCCTTGATGATTGAGACCTTTGATGGAACTGTGAATGATGTCAAACCAGTACAGCCACTGAATTGCGCTATGCTGATGCTATTGACACCTGTTGGCAATTCGATGTTTTTCAAATTCTTACAATCTGAGAACGCTCCTCCACCAATTGTTTTGACTCCAGCAGGAATATCAATTGATGTCAATCCAGTACATCCAGAAAAAGCTCCGTATTTTATACTTGTGACAGTGGATGGAATATGAACACTCGTCATATTCTCACAATTCTCAAAGGCTCCATCTTCGATATCTGTGACGCGTCGCATCCAAATACCCATTGGCATTACAGATGGTATGACCACGGAATCTTGTCTCCAATCGTGGTCGTAACCTTTCACGGATGTTGTCGTGAAGGATATATGTTCAAAATCCAAATGAGGACCGGAAGTCTCATAATAACTAATTATTGACATGCACCATCTGCTTAATGGAATACATATCAACAATGCTAATACGACAAACGCAATTAATTTCTTTTTGAACTTGCGCTTCTTAATTTTTTCTGTTTTTATATCAACTCCACTATCCATATTTACTTTTCAAGAGAAACAACAGCTCGAATTGAACGTCCTACATAACGACCACCATAATCATATAAATCTTGATCTTTACTGTTGAAATGTAGGAAATATCCACCTCTAACATGCTGAGGATCTCGTGTTTTTGCCCAAAAATCACAGCGTTCATTAAACTTGAAGCTGCCTTTATCATCTACAGTTCCATTAGCAGGCATGAAGATTGTATGAGAATTTACTAATGATGTACCTAAACTTCCAGGAATTCCAGTTCCACAGAAATCTTCTACCCACTCCCATTCACAAGAGTTTACCAATTCGATAAGTTCTTCATCGGTAGGCATTCTCCATCCTTCTCCCCAATTTACAAAAGCGGCATCATCTTCAGATTCCAATAATTCTCCGACGTAAGGCATCGAATATTTTGTAAATGCAGATCCGTTATCTTCTGTCCACTTATAGTTGTCCCATGTAAATGTCTTTTTGGATTCTGTCTCTCCCCAAGCAAAGAAATCTCCTCTTTCTGAAGTTGATGTCGCACCCACGTTATAAGTCGCCCACATCAAACCACTTTTCAAACCAAGATCAACATAAGTGTATTTTCCAACAGATCCACTTATTGTAGTTCCACATTTATCTACGAAATAGACCTCGGCAACACTATCAACATCATAAACGATATCCTGTCCACCGAAAGTCTTAACATGCATTTCAGTCTCCGCATTAGTTGCAAGTACCAATGAAGTCATAAAGAGACATGATAAAATTTGTTTTCTCATTATAATTATCAAATTATTATTTTTAATAAAGCAAAAAATCACTAATCCTGATTATTTTAAATGGCAAATATATAAATTTTACATGTAAATTTATTTCATATTTTGCATTTTCAATTTAGCGTTAAGCATTTCTCGCAGATCATCTTTCGTAATCCCTACTCTTTCCAACTCTCGTATCAAATCCAATGCCTCACGAGCCTCAGCACTCTCATCTCTCTTTTTCAAAGGAATTCCAAGGAATGAGAAGACGGAATATGGTATATCATCGTATGCTGGCATAAGCATATCTGTCGACGCGACTTCGCTCACAGACGCATATTCTCCATTGGATTTCATCAGCCATCTTGACTGGAATAATTGTCTATAGGCTGTGGAATTTGTTACACTTGTTGTAACAGCAGTGCGTTTTCCTTTAGGAGTATAACGATATTGTCCCTTTATTTTCTGCATTACCTCAGTTGATACCTCCTTATCGAGCAAACTCTGGAGCATTCTGCAAAATGCCAACGATTTTTCAAGCGACGGATGCTGCAAGAAACTATTGAATCCAACAATTTCTTTATCTTCAATCTCAGTCTCTCTCAACTTTGACGGAGATGGCATATCATCATCTGAGATTCCAAATGATTTGTAATCAATAGGATGATGCAATGTGTTCGTATCAATCCTCACGTCGAAACAAACGCCACAAGCACTGATGAATGTGTAGAATGTTTGGCGATCCGACGGTGCGATATGCTTCTCAATAAACTCGTTTGGTAGGAAAACAGCATCTACGTCGTCTGCAAAGAATGATCGTTGAGCAGCAGTTTCTGCCAATATCTTCTTCGGCAACGACAATGTATATTTGTTTGTGGGCAAAAACTGTAGACTGCTGAATTGCTCCACAATATTCTTCTTCTTTTCAAAATCAAAACCAGCTCCGACATATTCGTTTGCAGCAGTCATGATGTACTTAGCCAACATATCGTAGTCGAGTGGCTGAACTGACTTTTCATGGAATTGTTGAGCTATAAAATCTACTGACAAAGATTGAGCTGCAAAATGAGTGAGATGAAGGACATCCGTGAATAACGAATTTATTTCCTTATCTTCAAGCAATGTTGGGCAGACGGAATGGCTCGCGTCGCCAGAAAGAAATATTTGAGGATAGAGAATTCCTCTTGGGTTGACATAAAACCCGCCCCTACATTTTCCATCCGCACATTTAATCCATGGTTTTGTAAATGCATCACTTTTACCACGCAATAATTTCGAAACGACCTTTCTCTCTTTATAAAGAAAACGATAGAATCTATGAATCCATTCGTCTTTCCGTAGAGACGGGGCATGCCCAAAAGACGCGAGATCTCGCGTCTCTACATCATGATTTCCAATCGACATCAGCATAGCCTCGATGCCCCAAAATCTCGATTCAATAATCTTGCTTAGCGTCGGAATTTTTGTCAAATCAACTCCGACAAAATCCTTGCAAATATTTCCTCCAGCAAGTGAAACAAGTTCATCATCATTCAAAATTTCATCCACATTCTCGATGCAGAATTTCAATTCTGATGTAGGAAAAAATTCGCCTTTTATGTTAGCAAAAAATTCCTCCGATTCAATCGCCTTCCACAACCTTTCTCCACACAATCGGTTGAGAGAATTGACATTTTCATACTTGCATCTCTCCTTCATTTCAAGCAATCTCTCCAACACCAATATCGTAGAGACACGAGATCTCGCATCTTTATCACATGATAATAGGGACTGCAAGAATTTTATAGAAAGCAACGCAATTTCATGCCGAAGAGCATAGTTTTCTTCATTTTGAAGTGTATTCTCACGATTATCGCTCAACAAAAACGTTCCGTGAACTATAAAAGGAAGGGTGCTCTGCTCAAGCAACGGAAAGAAGCAATACAATGGAAATGAGTCACACATCACTACCCTTCCGTTTTTGTCAAGAGGCATTGAAATCGTAGCTGACATTTGTTTAGATCCAAACAAAAATGACTCGGTAGCACATATGAAGTTTTGCAATGAAGAGGAAATCCCAACCGTCTTCTCAGCAATCAGATTATAAATGCGAAATGATCCATCAATGGTTTTGGATGACGCAATTGATTTTTTGAATTTGTAGATTTTTCCGTCAGCAGTATCAGGATTTATGTCGCATTCAAACGACGCCACATTATTAAGATAGTTTAGCGGATACTCCAACGACTCAACCATCGCTGCGATTTCCTGAGATGCGGCAACAGTTTTGATTTTCCCGCAAAACATAGTTTCTCCCCCACGTCTACCCGATTGGTTGGGCAAACACAAGGTATTGCCCCCACTGGATTCAACAGGAACGATAAAATTTTCTATGTCGAAAGAGAAATTGTCGTCCTCGACATGAGGAACATTGCAATATGAGAAAATCGATTTGAAACCGATTCCAAATTTACCAATCTTATTCTCGCCTATCTTTGTACTGTGACCAATGGAACAAAGTGCGTTTATATCACCTATCTTCTCATCAGTGTCTTCAGTATCAACATCCGACACCGAGAAATGGCGTGAACCATCGTGGATGAAATAAAACTGATCTCCCTGAAGCAGTAGACGTACATTCTTGGCACCCGCGTCGTCGGCATTCTGAAGCAACTCATAAACGAAATGAGCTTTACCGCTATACTTGTCGACTATCAGATTCCACAAACCGATGGCTGCGGGATTAGCAAGCGTCTCTGCAACCTTACGTCGGCTCTCTGTCAGTTTGGAGAACAGATTACTTGTCATTATTTGTCGTTTAAGGCAGTGATACATTCTGCCTTACAAAGCCAAGCCACTGCAAACGCTGTAAGCATAACAGCCTCGTTGATCAATGTCCACCAATTAGGAAACACATCATCAAAAGCCACAGTAACCATCTGGAACGCCATAAAGAAAATGATGGTTAGTCCACAGATCTTATATAGAATGTTTCGTTTCAATTTTTGAGGTGTTGGATAATCACTTGATTTTGTAAACTGGAACAAAATCATGACTGCAAAACTGACAAAAAGAGCAGATGCACTCACGCAATGAACAGTGTGGCTGATAGTCACAGGAAGATTAAACAACCCTACGCTCATGTCATTAGGAATAAATGACGTATTAGTAGGAAAAGCAATCACACCTAAAGCCGATAAACCAGAAATCTTGGCAATTATAGTGTCGCTTAGGTTGAGACTGCTACTCTCTCCGTTATTAGTATATCCTTGATAAGAAAAGAAATAGACGAAAGTCGTGAACAATAGACCAATCATTAAGATCTTTGGACTACAATAGTAAGTAGCTGAAATCGAATACCACCATTCATCAGGATTATCACCAAAGGTTCCAAACAAAATTGCAAGCGGAGCCAAAAGGCCGCACAATATACCCAACATTTTTTGCTGATGCTTCAACAACTCTTTGTTATTATCCTTTTCTACCTTAGACATATCAAATTGATTTAATTATGAAGCAAAATTATGAAAAAAGGTTAAAAAATCCCAACATTCACATATTTCATTGGGTTGTTACGTCGTTTTTTGATAAATTTGCAATCACAAACAAAATAAAGGGTTTAACATGAAGAAATTATTTATGATGGCAGTGTCGGCAATGATTGCATTGTCGTCATTCGCAGCGGACAAGGAGAAGGTGGCTAAAGCTCCTCAGACAACAATCGACGGTATGCTTAACTCTACATTGCAGCTTAACACTATTCCTGGTGAAGCTTCTGAGTATGACAACGGTAAATTGATCCAGTACGCATTCTCTCAGGTTGGTTACGAGTTGCCAGCCGACCTACCAACTATTGCAAAAGAAGGTGTTGCTGTTAAGAAGCAGGCTAAAATTGCTGTTGGAGATGTTATCTTCTTCAATGATGGTCAGGCAGGTATCGTTTACAAGATCGGTGGAGACAAGTCTCTAAGCTTCCTTCACGTTGTTAACGGACAGGTGATGATTTCTAGCTCACAGGGTCTAAGCTACAAGTGTGGTACTCACATCACTTCTGATAAGGAGATCTCTACTCTACGTAAGGAGTATGAGAAGGAGCAGAAAGCTATCGCTAAGGCTAAGGAACAGCAGGAGAAGGCTCAGGCTGACGCAGCTAAGGCAGCTCAGAAGGCTCAGGAGGCTCAGGAGAAAGCAGCAGCAGACGCAGCTAAGGCAGCAGCAAAGGCTGAGAAGGCAAAGGCTGACGCTGAGAAAGAGGCTCAGAAAGCTCAGGAGAAGATCGACAAGGCTAACGCTGATGCAGCTAAGGCAGCAGCAAAGGCTGAGAAGGCAGAGCAGAAGTACAACGAGGTTGCAAAGTAATTTGACTTCAATTAAAAATCTAAAGGCGATCCAATCGGGTCGCCTTTTTTGTTTATATAACGTAAAATTCATTCGCAAATATAATATCTCTCTTCATCATTAAATAAATATCATTACATTTGCATTGATAAAATGTTTAGTCAATTTGATTAGACACAGTACTAACAAAAAACAGCACAAAAATCATGGCAAAATTTATTGATTTGCGATGCGATTTCGGGTTCAAACACTGCATGTCTGACCCAGTAATCATGAAGTCTTTTCTAAATGCAATTTTAGAAGGAGACGAGGAGACAATCACAGATGTTTCATTTGAGAATGTTGAATTTCCTGGAGAAACGGAAGATCAACGAGGGGTAATTTTCGATCTGCATTGCACAACACAAAGTGGAGATTCGATTCTTATTGAGATGCAGAACTCATGTCAGAAATTCTTCAAGACAAGAGCCAACTAGTATGTTTACAAGCTATTGGATAGCAAGATAGACAAAGGCTTAGTATGGAAAGATATGAAGGAAGACATCTCCAAAATAATCGGAATATTTATCATGGGAGAATCTATGGCAGGAATCAACAGCGTTATCACTCGAACAGCGGAGTGTAATTTGGATACTGGCGAATTATTTTGGGACCGACATCGAAAATATTTTGTAAATTTGCCGAAATTCAAGTTGGATGGCAGCGACATCACAATAAAGGATCTCTGGTTGTACAGTTTCAAAAATTTAGGCAACATGGAAAATATTGACCCATCAGTTTACGAAAAAGCAGACGAAGGTCTACTCAAACTTATAGAAAGAGCCAAAGTTGGGGCACTTTCTAAAAAAGAATATGCCATGTATGAGGCAAGCTTAAAAAGACTTGCGGACGAAATTGATACGGAGGAGCATGGTTTTGAAAGAGGCATGGAAGCTGGAATAGAAGAAGGAAAGCACAACGAATCCATTCGTATCGCAACAAGCATGAAAAATGATGGAGTTGACCCCATAACTATTGCGAAATGGACAAATCTCACTTTGGAAGAGATAGAAAAGCTATAATACTCTATAAATCTAAAGGCGATCCAATCGGGTCGCCTTTTTTGTTTACAATCAGCATTTTGCATTTATCATTTCCTTCACCTTTGCCCTCGCTATCTTTCCACTTTCCGTGCGTGGCAGATGCTGGACATAAAAAACTTCCTTAGGAATCTCGTATTTGGTTAACGAAGACGAAGACGAAAACGAAAACGAAGACGAAAACGAAGACGAAAACGAAGACGAAGACGAAAACGAAGACTCATCTCCTTCCACCACTAAAACCAATTTTTCTCCAAGTTTTTCGTCGGGCAACGAGGATAATGCAAACGGGCAATTGATATGCGACGCGAGTTTAGCTTCTATTTCCTCTATCTGCAGTTTGATGCCTCCAGAACAAACCACATTATCTTTTCTACCAAGTATTCTAAACGAATGGTCTGGCATCATCTCCACATTATCATTCGTATGTAGTGTTTCTGCACACAAATGAGGTGCTTTAATAACCAACGAACCGATGTTTCGGTTTTCGTTTTCGTTATCGTCTTCGTTTATATAAACGTTAACGTTCTCCATCGGAGTAAAATAATCACTACGATTCACTCCATTGATTCTACGCATCGCAATATGTGATAACGTCTCCGTCATTCCGTATGTGGCATAAATCTCATTAGGAGCTGAACTGTAGGCCTCCTCCTCTCTCCTATCTATCGCACCTCCACCGATGATAATCTTTCCAATTTGTGAAAACCTTCCGCTTTTATCTCTGTAGGAATTATAAACTTGCAACGGCACCATCGCTGCGAAATCAATATGTCGCTCTTCATTCTGCAAAGGATTGCTCGACACATCACCGATAAGCAGATTCAATCCACCCACAATGGCTCGCACAATCATCATCTTACCAGCAATGTAATTAACTGACAAACAAAGCAATGCTGTATCTCCAGGATTAAGTTTGAGATAATCCAACGTCATTCTCGCACTAGCAATCATACGTGATTTCTCAGCAACAATCAGTTTAGGCACTCCCGTTGATCCTGATGTGTGGAGATTGACTGTGGGTGAATCGGAAAACCATTCGATCAAAAAATCTTTGACGTTTTGATTCTCGATTTCGTTTAGATTCTCACGAGTGTATGTTTTGTTGTTGATTGTGATTTTGTCCATGAGTAAAAAAAGCACCACAGAGAACACAAAGATTATACAATTGAATAAAGAGTTTTATTGCATAAAACTCTGAGATCTCGGAGTCTCTGTGGTTAAATTCATAAATTCTCTATTTTTCTCGCCACGTCTCTTCCACTCTTCAACGCGATTGGCAAACCACCTCCTGCCACTGTCCATTGACCGCACAAGTAGACGTTGCTAACATTCTTCACCTTGCCGAAACCTTGTCTACCAACTGAAGGCATCCAACCCTGTGATGATCCATTGTAATTATTGGTATAGCGATGGTATGTGGCTGGAGTGGTCAAATCCGCCACCTCGATCTTATCTCTGAAATTCTCACCGAAATGATCAACAAGTTTATCGATAGCCAACGCTGTGAATTCCTTCTTGATCGCTTCATAGCCAATTCTGTCGTTGGTTCGCTTATCTATCCAATAATCACCGTTTTGCGTCTGGAAGTAGACTGCGATGGTGCATCTGTCGTCGCCAGCCAAAGTCTCATCATAATTGTAGAGATGGACCTCCATTTTGTCGAATTGAGTGCCGTCGGGCAACGAATAAGGATCAGTGTAGAAACGAAGAAAATGCGGATGATCTTTCATTCCGTCTTTCACTCCCAAATAAAGAATGCAATAAGAATAGAAGACGTCGCTCTTGGCAACCTCCTTATATTTTAATTGCGACGATGGGATATACTTCTCACCGAGTGCATCAAACATCGTCCAATGCCAGTCGGCGGCAGACACGACGTAGTCAGCGTCGATGATCTCTCCACTCTTCAGCTGAACACCTTTAGCCCTATGAGCACCGTCGTCTACAATAATCTTCTCGACTTTTGAATTATACTGAATAGTTCCTCCCGACTTCAAATAACTGTCTGCCAAAACCTTAGCAAATGCTTCAGATCCACCTTTAGGATACTGAGCCACGCCTAAATCAGCATAACTCTGCACAAAGCATAGCAGATTCATCGACATCTCTTTCTCGTAGAGATTCTTGATTGCCTCACGCAAAAATGGATTCTTGAATTTTTCAGCAAACGTATGAGTCGTGCCTTGCATAATGCCAGCGAAACGATTTCTGAGATAGTGGAAGCCAAACTGGTGCATACGGACTGTCATTTTAATGCCCCAAAACTTGATTTTCTGCCACACACTCGCGTCGTCAGCAATCACAGGGGGAAGAATCTCCTCAAACTTATTTAGGCCTCTCACACATGCCATCCACTTCTTTATCAAAGCGGAATCCTCAGGAGCGATATCTAACAGATATTTTTCAAAATCGTCGGTTTTGTTATAAAAATGGAAAATATTGGAGCCAAATTTATCGACTAATTTGTTAGACGCACGTCCGTGCGTCTCTACAGGAGATTTAACCTCAAACTGAACCCTTTCCTTATGTTCGACAAATTTAATCTGCGATAAATCAACAATTTCATTCCACATTGTATGGAAGGAACTGCCTTCTGTCGCACCCAACAGCCAATGCATACAACCGTTGAAAGAGTAGCCGCCTCTGCTCCACCCTGTGCATAATCCACCGGGGGTCATGCCACCTTCATATATAACAGTCTGGAAACCATTTTTCTGCAAATGGATTCCACACGACATTCCGGCAACACCAGCTCCGATTATGCAAACCTTCTTCATTGTATGCAATTTAATTCATATCTATCATCTTCCGACGTCGCAAAGATACTCAATTAATTCATAATGCAGAATTCATAATGCATAATTGTCGAGACAAGCCGATGCCACGACATCGTTCAGTGCACCAGGTTCGGTTGGATGATATATTTTAATTTATGTAGCATAATTTAGAATTTTCTACTTTAATATCTTAATATTAGGCAATTTGTTTTTTTGTGTAAAGAATCATAAGTAATTTGAAAGCCATATTGTATATTGAATAACAAAATCCGATTAATAATCCATCATATTTATAATGTTCAAAACAATATCATCATACAAATTCTCAAACTTATTGTCTATTTTCAGAAACAATGTTTGCAAACTGTTTCCAAAAAGGATCTTTCCTATACAGATCTACCATCTTTTCGGGAACAAAAACTTTACATTTATCTTTATTGACTCTTGAAAATGATGTTTTTTTTAATTTTATGATTTCATTTCCTTCTATATGTATTTCTTCCAAACCTGTACATCCAGAAAAAGCAGCTTCTTCAATTTTCTTTATTGAGCTACTAAGCCAAATACGCTTAAGATTCATACACTCAAAGAATGCACATTTCCCTATGGTTGATACGGTTTTAGAAACTTGATACTCTTCTGATTTTGCATTTGGAAATGCAAGTAATACATCATACTGGTTATCAAACAACACACCTCCTATTGATTTAAGACTACTTTTTCCTATAGCATTGATTTCTCTAAGATTATTACAACTTCCGAAAAGAAAATGATTGCTGAAATAATCACCTTTTATATTGACAATTTCTAACTTTGAACAACATGAAAATGCAAACATTCCATATGTTTTCAAACTCGAAGGCAATGTTATTTCTTTAATTTTTTCACATCCAAAAAAAGCATTGTTTCCTATTGTTTGCAATTTTTCATTAAACTCAAGTTTTTCTAGATTTGTTGATTTATAAAATGCCATATCTCCTATTGTCAATAAATTAGGAGGACATACTAATTCTTTGATCATAGAACAACCATAAAAAGAGAAATTTCCAAATTCAATAATTGACAACGGTAAAACAGAAATACTTTTCTTTCCTGGGAAAGCAACAAGTTTCTTAATAGCATAATCGTAAAGAATTCCTTCTTTGCTTAAATATCTTTTATTTTGATTAGGGATTTCGATATTTTCTAGATTATAACAACCAACAAATGCTGTTTCCCTTATATCATACAGTTTTTCAGATAATATTACCTTTTTCAAATTATCACAATGCATAAATAAATGGTGTCCTATCACTTCAGCATTTTGAGGCAAAATTATAGTATTAGCAGACTTGAAATTATCAAAATACAAGTTGTCAACTACAAATTCATCATAATAATCATTAGTGCTTTTCACTTTTGTCAAATCCAAAATTTTTACGTTACGCGAATATAACTCATCTTTTATTAGAGTATAAAACTCAGGATCTATATCTCCGCTCACAGACAAAGTGTCTGAGTTAAAAATCATTTTTGGCATTTCATATGAAAAAACCAATTGTGTAAAGAATATTATCGCAATAACAAAATAATTTTTTTTATTCATTTCCATATTCTGTTTCGATTTCTTTAATAATATCATCAACAATCTTAATGGTCAAATAATACGTTTTTATACATTTGTTTATATTACACATAAATAAAATTAACAAACTACCATTTGCCTCATAACTTTTATTTGAATTTGATATGAGTTTGTGAAAATCCTCCGAAATAATTTTTCTATCTGTTATAACATTTACAAAATCACCACTGGAAAAAACAATTTTCACAGGGATATTGGGTTCTACTATTCTTATTCCAGATAAGATTCCTGGATTTTGGTCAGTTTCTGTAATTTCTATATTCTTGTAAACATAGTGGTGAATTACAGGAGGTATATTTTCTCCATTAGCCCAAGCATCGTACAGAAAAATTTCTTTAGGAGTTCCAAAATCTTCAAAGATATGGCATGTAGAATCTCCCAAACTGGTGTTTGCTACTGAAATATTCGTTATAAAAGAATCTTTATTTGCAGCATATAAAAATTCTACTGTCATACAGAATATAACGATTAATAATTGTTTCATTTTCTTCCTTCTTTATTCCGACGCCACAAAGATACTCAATTAATTCATATAATTCATAATGCGTAATGCATAATTGTCGAGACAAGCCAACGGATTGAGGATATATATCAATAATATTCAATTTCTACTTCAAAAACTTTCACTATCTTTGTAGGTGTTAATATGCAAAGTATGCTATGAAATATCCTATTGGAATACAGACTTTTCAAGATATAATAGAAGGCGGATACGTTTATGTGGACAAAACGGATCTTATTCATAAACTTGTGGATGAGGGAAAATACTATTTCCTCAGCCGCCCGCGTCGTTTCGGAAAAAGTCTGCTTACCACTACTCTTGAGGCTTACTTCAAGGGCAAAAAGGATTTGTTCAAAGGTCTTGCAATAGATTCTCTTGAAAAGGATTGGATTGAATATCCTGTATTTCATATCGACTTCAGCGCGGCAGACTATACCAATCCTAATATGGTTGCCAACAGAATGAATGTTTATTTGACTCAATGGGAAAAACAGTACGGAAAAAATGATGTTGAGACGTCATTAGGAGAACGTTTTTATGGTGTAGTCAGCAGAGCTAAGGAAGTGACTGGCAAAAAGGTAGTGATTCTGATTGATGAGTACGACAAACCATTGACTGACACAATCGGTCTAACAGAAGTCCAAGATCAGAATAGAACCATCCTTCAAGGAATATATGGCGTCATGAAAAGAGCCGACCAATATATTCAATTCGCTTTCCTGACTGGAGTCACTCGTTATGGCAAACTTGGTATTTTTAGCGCAGCTAATAATCCGGATGACATTTCAATGGTTGAAGACTACGCTTCAATATGTGGTATTACAGATAAGGAGCTACACGCATATTTTGATTCCGAATTACAATCTTTTGCTGACAAACTAAATATCAGCAAGGAAGACATGTATGAAATATTGAAAAAGAAATATGATGGATATCATTTCTGTGCGAACAGTGAAGATATTTACAATCCTTTTAGTTTACTAGGATCGTTAAAATCAAAAGCTTTAGAAAACAAATGGTTCGCCACAGGTACGCCAACATATTTGGCAAAAATCTTAAAAGCCAAGAATTTTGATTTGACAAAGCTAAATGACGACGTGCCAACATCTTCTGAAGGCATGGCCTCTTTTGGCAATGGAGAAAATAACATTATAGCAGCGTTATATCAAAGTGGATATCTGACAATCAAAAGCTATGAGGATGGCATCTATATGCTTGGGTTCCCCAATGAGGAAGTGGCAGATGGATTCCTTAAGTATCTTGCGGTTGAATTTGCAAGTAAAGATATCGATGAGTGGGATTATGATATTATCACCTTAAAAAGATTTCTGAAGAACGATGATGTAGAGGGATTTATGCAACAAATGCAGTTTATCCTTTCGCAAATACCATTTGAGAGCAATGATGTAAAACTCATTGAGGCAAATTTCCGCAACTTACTCTACTTAATGGTACGATCTACAGGAATCAACACTTCTGTTGAGTTTCCTGTGTCAAATGGCCGAATTGACGTTTTCTTCGAGACTAACAAACAAGTCTATGTCATGGAGTGCAAACGAGACCAATCCGCAGATAAAGCTCTGGCTCAGATTGATATGAAGAAATATGACAAAAAAATCTCTTCTCACGACAAACCAGTTGTGAAAATTGGTGTAAACTTCAGCACTGAGGAGAGAAACATCACAGAATGGAAAATCGATAAATAAAAAACGGGAAGGGTTTAAAACCCTCCCCTACAATTCAAAAGGCAATTATATACGAGTTGTCCAACACACGCATTTTCTTTATACGCTCGGCCTACGGCCTCGCGTTGGGAAAGGGAGTTAGGGCGTCCCACCCTTAACAATCCTCAATCTTGAACAACTGCTATATAATTTCCATTTTTATATAGCGGGAGGGTTTGAAACCCTCCCCTACGATTCTTATTATAATTCTTCGTCTGGATTATACCGACAATTACGAATTGTGAATTATGAATTACAAACTACTTTTTCTTTAGTTCCTCAACGTCGTACAAACTGATATGCTCATTCTTCTGAGGATAATCAATTGTGTAGTGCAATCCACGGCTCTCTTTTCTCTGCATTGCAGACTTGATAACCAAATATGCTGTGTTGACGATATTACGAAGCTCACAGATCTCCTTAGACACAACTGAGCGCTGGAACAAGCTCTCTGTCTCTTTGTAGATCAACTCCAATCTGTCGAACGCTCTCTTCAAACGTAGGTTAGAACGAACGATTCCGACGTATGACTGCATGATAGTGTTGACCTCTTTCTCGCTCTGTGTGATTAGCACCATCTCCTCGTTTAGTGTTGTGCCCTCGTCATTCCACTCTGGAATATCCTCACACCAGCTAATGCCATCAATCAATGGCAACGCGTGCTGTGCCGCAGCCTCAGCATAAACGATAGCCTCAAGCAATGAGTTGGAAGCCAAACGGTTACCTCCGTGCAAACCAGTGCGTGTACACTCTCCGGCAGCGTATAGATGGTTGATTGTTGTGCGGGCATTCTCGTCGACTTTGATACCTCCACATAGATAGTGTGAAGCTGGACATACAGGGATATACTCCTTTGTGATGTCAACGCCGATGCTCAAACACTTCTGATAGATATTTGGGAAGTGCTTCTTTGTCTCCTCTGGATCCTTGTGTGTGACGTCAAGGTAGACGTGGTCAACACCAGTCAACTTCATCTCTGTATCGATGCTACGAGCTACGATATCACGTGGTGCAAGACTTCCTCTTGGATCGTAACGAAGCATGAAATCCTCACCCTTCTTGTTACGCAAGATACCACCGTAACCACGCATAGCCTCTGTGATCAAGTAAGATGGACGGTCTCCTGGATGGTAAAGACTTGTTGGGTGGAACTGCACGAACTCCATATCCTCAACCAATCCCTTTGCACGGTAAACCATTGATATACCGTCTCCTGTAGCTACAGGTGGGTTAGTTGTAGTCTGGTAGATATTTCCAATACCTCCTGTGCAGACCATTGTGACCTTAGCCAAATATGTATCGACGCAATTCTTCTTGATGTCAAGCACATAAGCTCCGTAGCAATCAATATTTGGAGTGGTATGCTTAACCAACATTCCAAGGTGGTGCTGAGTAAGAAGCTCGATAGCGAAATGGTTTTCCATGACGTCGATATTCGGATGCTTCTTTACTGTCTCTACAAGGCTCTCCTGGATCTCAGCTCCAGTGTTGTCCTTGTGGTGAAGGATACGGAAATTATCGTGTCCACCCTCCTTGTGAAGGTCGTACTTGCCATCCTCATTCTTATCGAAGTCGACACCCCACTTCACCAACTCCTTAATCTGTGCAGGAGCTCCTTCAACAACCTTCTTCACGACGTTGTAGTCGCAAATACCGTCGCCAGCGATAAGAGTATCTTTGATGTGGTTTTCAAACTTGTCATCCTCTTTCATGACACAGCATATACCACCCTGGGCAAAATTTGTGTTTGCCTCAATCATTTCTGTCTTGCAAAGCAATGCCACCTTGCCTTTTGATGCCACTTTAAGTGCAAAACTCATTCCGGCTATACCTGAACCGATAACGAGAAAATCATACTTTTTTACCATAAATTTAGATTTATGATTAATTGATATAAAGACGGGGCATGCCCCGTCTCTACGGAATTTATTGATACATAATTGTTTGTTTTATACCGACAATTATGAATTATGCATTATGAATTACGAATTGCCTCAATGATTGCCAATACATGTTTCCATGTCATTTCCACAGTAGAGATCTCAACCTTCTCTGCTGGAGAATGGTTGCCAATGATTGTTGGGCCGACGGAGATCATATCCAAGTTAGGATATTTCTCAATGATCAGTCCACACTCAAGTCCGGCGTGGATAGCGCCAACATTCGGAGTCACATTGAATAGTTTCTCGTATGTGTCGACGGCAATATTCTTGATTTTGGAATTGACATTTGGTTTCCAGCCTGGATAACCCTCGTCAGACTCGACTGATGAAGCTCCGTTGGAAGCAAACGCATCGTATACCGATTTTCTAATAATCTCTTTCTCTGCAGTAACGCTACTTCTCTGACTTGTCTCAATGACAATCTCATTACCAATCATCTTCACAGAAGCCAAGTTTGTACTTGTCTCCACCAAACCAGGAATATCATCACTCATCTTCTTCACTCCGTGTGGACAAGCCAATAGAGCCTTAATCAATGATTTAGATGAGGCAGGAGCAAATACCTTATCAGCTTTGTCTGTTGTCTCCAAATCAATATCAAGAGTCTCGCCAACAAGTTCATTCTGCTTTTCTGCGATATACATATTAGTAATGACGCGAGCAGTCTCCTTAATCTTGTATTCCACACCGATAGTTGCAGACGCCTCTCTTGGGATAGCGTTGTGAAGATTACCACCGTCGATAGAAGCAATCACCACGTCGCCCTCAGCAGAGATTCTATTAATCAACTCAGCAAGGATCTTGATCGCGTTGCCACGCTTCTTATCAATATCCACACCAGAGTGACCACCTACCAATCCGCTCACCTTAAGCGTCATAAACAAGTAATCCTTGTCTGGCTTCTGCAAATTCTGATTATATTTTGCGACAGTGTTCACACCACCTGCACAACCGATGCAGAACTCACCCTGATCCTCTGAATCAAGGTTGACTAGCATCGTCGACTTAATCCAATCCTCCTTCAAGACGTGTGCACCAAGCAGACCAACCTCCTCGTCTACAGTGAAAAGACACTCGATTGGACCATGCTTCAACGAATTGTCAGCAAGAATAGCCATCTGATAAGCCACACCAATACCGTCGTCGGCACCAAGAGTCGTGCCCTTAGCCTTCACCCATTCACCATCGATATATGGCTGGATACCATCGTTGTCGAAATCAAATGCAACGTCGGAATTCTTCTCGCAAACCATATCGATATGCGATTGGAAAAGCAAGCTCTCGCACTTTTCGCATCCTGCCGACGCTGGTTTACGAATCATCACATTGCCGTACTCATCCACCAAAGTCTCAAGACCAAGTTTTTTCCCAAACTCCTGAAGATGCTTGCTAAGCTTAGCCTCCTTGTGGGATGGATGCGGAATGGCGCAGATTTCGTCGAAATACTGCCAAACCGCTTTCGGATTAAGATTAGATATTTCGCTCATACTTATTATTTCTTAGGATAACGAGCATTCAAATCATCAGTAACTGTTTTAGTGATATTAAGCGACTGATCAGCCCAAATCACATTGTCACTTGCGTTGTTGCTCAAAATCATCTTGTATCGGTTCTCCTTCTGATACATAGCAAGTACAGAATTCAAACTGTCACGAAGACGCTTGTTCATCTTCTCCTGCTCATCAAGCATCTCCTTTGTTAGCTTCTGGTTAAGAGCCTGAAGATCCTGATCCTGCTTCATTAGTTCCTGCTCTTTAGCCAACAATTTCTGCTGAGCCTCCTGAATAGAAACCTGAGTCAAGAATTTACCGTTCTGGTAATCCTGCTGGAACTGAGCAGCCTCCTTCTGGTAGTTGGCCATATCCTGCTGAAGTTTATTCTGCTTGCTCTGCAAAGAGTTAGCGCTCTTCTCCTGCTTGCTTGTAAGCTGAGCAGTAAGTTCCTTAGCCAAATTGTAATTCTGAAGAACAGTGTCTACGTCCATATAGACGATATCACCAGATGCAACAGGAGCTACAGCAGCCACTGCGTTAGAATCATTAGATACGGTAGAAACGTTAGATGCGTTAGATGCACACTTATTGTTGCAGTTGCAAGGCTTGCAAGAACAAAGTAGAGCCAAGCCAGCAATTACTGAAGATACCAATACAGGTTTTAAGAATCTCATTTTAAATACGTATTTATAATTTGCTTTCAAAGTTATAAAAATAAAGTAAAATATAACAAAAAAATGATTAAATCCGTAGGGGCAACCCTCGTGGCCGCCCTATTCCATGGGCAGGTACAAGACCATGGGCAGACACGAGGCCTGCCCCTACATCAGACAATCTTCATTCCATCGTATCATCAAAATTTAGATTATTATGAAAGTTCATTCAGGGGAAGCAAATCTTATTAAATAAAAGAAATATCACCGATTAAATCGACAAAGTTTCACATATCTACCTCGTTTGTTACATTTCTCCCCCTATTCTATACTAATATCACTCTATCAATGTACGCAATTTCACCGCTTTTTCTAAATTTATAGTGAAATTTGCAGTATACGAATTGAGGTTAGAGGTTAGAGCTTAAAGTTTAGAGCTTAGAGCTTAGTGCTTAGAGTTTGAAACCCCTACATAAAAAATTCAAATGGGCAGGCACAAGGCCAGCCCCTACATTAAAATATTTGGACTATGAAACTAAAAACTTTACTATTTACAACTCTATTCTGGCTTTCGGCTCTTGTAGCCAATGCTCAATTATCAGAATATGATGCCAATGCCCCACTCGGCTTCGGTGCCGCTACTACAGGTGGTGCTGGTGGATCAAGTGTGACTGTAACATCAGTGAGCGAATTGCAATCTGCATTGAAATCAAGCGGAGCAAAGCAGATATATATTAAAGGTGCAATAAAGTTGACTTCTATGCTTCGCGTCGACAGAGGTGCAGACAAAACGCTATACGGTTTGCCTGGATCATATCTTTATAGCGAGGAGCGTACAACTGCAAGCAATACTGGAATCTTATATTTCAAAAACTGCAATAATATTATAATTAGAAACGTCACATTCAAGAGTGCAGGTGCATACGATATCGATGGAAACGATAATCTATGTTTTGAAAACTGCCAGAATATGTGGGTTGACCATTGCGATTTTCAGGATGGTGTCGACGGTAATTTTGACTGCAAAAAACAATCTGATAAAATCTGCGTTTCATGGTGTAAATTCCACTACTTGAAGGCTCCAATGGCAGGTGGTGGTGGAGGTTCAGGCGACCACCGTTTCACTAACCTATGGGGATCAAGCGACTCATATACTGATGACCGTGGTAAACTTCGTACTACATTCGTTTGCTGCTGGTGGGGAGAAGGTTGTAGAGAGCGTATGCCACGCGTGAGATTCGGACAGGTTCACCTTGTAAACTGCTTATGGAACAGTACTGTGGCTAACTATTGCGTCGCTGCTGGTCAGGAGGCTCAGTGCTATGTAGAAAAGAGTGCATTCATCAATGTTAAGAATCCAATCACAGACTACGATAATTCAAATCAGTCAGGTGGCGTGATGGTAGATTGCTACACTCAGAATGTATCAGGCTCTACTGCTGTAAGATACTGCTCATTCAATCCATCTAACGCATATGCTAATAATTGGAAGAAGATCGCAACAAACCAAGTATATAATGTATTGACTGCTTGCAACGGTGCAGGTGCAACACTTAATGTAGTTGAAGGCAAAGGTGTTGTAGGTAGTGCATGTGGAGGAGCAACAATTGATCCAGATCCAATCGTTGATCCAAACCCAGTTGTGAATGATCCAGTAATCACAAAGACTGGTTCAGGACCAAGCAAACAGACAATTGAATTAGGCCAATCAATCGTAGGTTTCGGATACACATGGACTGAGACTAACAATATTGAGGTTAAAGGTATGCCAAACGGAATCAACGTAAGCATCGACAGAAGTTCAAAGAAGATCGCAATCAGCGGTACTCCTACTGAGTTCGGTGTATTCAATTACACAGTCACAACTATCGGTGCAGAAAACAACGCTACAAAGAGCGGTTGCATCACAGTTACTAAGAACGGATTCACAGGTGACGCTACTCTAATAATCAGCGATGAAAACGCATTGATTCAAGATTCAATCAACTTGGGAGACTCAATTAAGTCATTCTCAGTCGTTTACTCAAACTGTGAGAGCGTGGCATTTGAAGGATTGCCAAACGGAGTTGAGACTACAACAGTCAACGATACAATCTATGTGAACGGAATTCCTACTGAACCAGGCGAATACAATTGGAGTGTCAAAACTGTAGGTGGACTATCTGATGCAGTCAAGAATGGTAAAATCATCGTGATTTACGACCCTACTTCAGTGAAGATGATGAACAATGAATCAATAATAATGCAGTCTGTAATCAACGATAGATTGGATATCAATCTTGCAAATGAGACAGCATCTAAGATCGAAATCATCACATTGACTGGACAAATTGAAAAAAGCATAGTGAATAAGTCGGGTAACATTAACGTCGACTGCTCTAAACTAAATAAAGGCATTTATGTGGTGAAAATCAACACTGCAAACAATGTCATTACTAAGAAAGTCATTAAGAAATAAACGTAGAGACGCGAGATATTGCGTCTCCACAAAAAATATGATAGATAGATAAATTTGTTAAGGGCAAATAGTCATTGGCCATTTGCCCGCTTTTTTCCTTATTTTGATTATTTTTGTATTTGATCAGGAATAATAAAAAATGAAAAAAGCAAGCATCATATTTATCTCTATAGGAATTATCGCCGTCATCGCATTTTTTGTATCGATGAAACGTTGTACTTCCGAAATTACAATTGAATCAAACGAGAATATCACCCCCACTCCAAATATCATCACAGAGGTGAAGAAAATGGGGAAATGGGAATTTCTTGCGGTAAAGATTGAAGAACTTGTTGATACTACTAAAGGTGTATTCTTCAAAGACCAATTATCCGCAATCTATACCGGCACATTAAGATACGGAATCGATTGTTCTCAAGCAGACGATAATTGGTTCACTCGTCAAGGAGACACAGTAATTGTGTGGATGCCCAAAGTGACATTGCTTGACGACTATTTCCTTGATGAAGCAGCTACTAAAACGGTGTTTGAATCTGGGACTATAACTTCTGAAGATCGACGCGATTTAAGAGAAAGAGCCATCAAACGAATCTTAACAAAGAGCGAGAAGGCTGGATATAGAGCAGAGGCTCAAGATGAGGCTAAAACTCACATCTCCATTTTTCTTACTCAATTAGGAATAAAGAATATTATTTACGTGGATCAGTATTAGGATCACAACCTAAGTTGAAAATCCTGATGTCTGGCCCAGCAAAAGGATTTTATATTATGAAAGACTTTATTAAAATTCTGATCGTAGTGCTAGTAGGAGCACTCGTCGTAGAAAAAATATGGGCTGGTCAGGTGCCTGTGCACGACCCTTCCATCATCATCGTATATAAAGATGCTCAAGGCAACAGTTACCCTGAGCAGAGTGCTAATGGCGACCGTACCAAATACTATTATGTAATGGGTACGCAGCTCGGTGCGGCATATTCAAAAGATATGTTGGATTGGACAGCATTCACTCCATCTTTCGCAGTCAACGGCAAAGTGTCGACTGATCTTTGCACTGTGTTTGGAGAAAACACAATATGGTCTGGATGGGCAAACAACCAAGCCAAACTAAAAGAGAATCTTTGGGCTGCGGATATCATCTGGAACAGAGACATGAAAAAATGGTGTATGTACTACTCAATCAATGGCGACGATTGGTTGAGCAGCATCTGTATGCTTGCCAGCGACAAGATTGAAGGTCCATACCAGAGAGTCGGCTCCGTAGTGTTCGGTGGAATGGACGGAAAATCAAGTGGAGCTGGAAACAATGATTTCAAAAGAGTAACAGGACAAAATACAATTCCAAGCAGATATTATACCGACGGTGGTTGGGGCGGAATGTACGGTTCAAGCTGTATCGACCCTAATGTGACTTACGATGAAAACGGACAGTTGTGGCTGATTTATGGTTCGTGGAGCGGAGGAATCTTCGTGCTAAAACTTGACAACAAGACAGGACTTCGTGACTACTCATATAATTATGGATATAATCCAGTCGACGGTGCTGTTTGGGATAACAAACGACTACGCTACGATGTGTATATGGGAGTACATATCGCCGGAGGATATTATGTCAGCGGCGAAGGTCCATATATTGAATATATGAAGGATGGCGACGGTAAAGGCTACTACTACCTATTCATGTCGTATGGATTCTATTCTCCAGAAGGAGGCTACAACATGCGATTATTCAGAAGTGATAAAATCACAGGCCCATATAAAGATGTCACTGGCGACGACGCAGTTTTCGACAGAGCAATCTATCCTAACTATGGCAACAACGTCACTTACGGAGTGTCGTTGATGCAGAATTATTCGTGGGGATGGTGGACTAACAACAAGAACATCACAGACTACGACCAAGTGGGAGGCGGCCAAACAGCACAGGGTCACAACTCAGCATTGATGGATGAAGATGGCAAGTGTTACATCATCTATCACACTAAAGACAACACAGGCAACGGTTATGGATGGCACCACGTTGAGAGCCATCCTATGGTGTTCGCTTCAGATGGTTGGCCACTCGTCGCACCATTTGAGACACGTCTTGGCGAATATACAGACAAAGACACTATTTATAAAGACCAGGATATCATGGGCGAATATGCAGTGCTTACACACACTGCCGTCGACTATGCAAAACTTGTATGCAACAAACCAGGCACAATGCGTTTGAATGCCGATCATTCAATCTCTGCTGATTATACTGGAACATGGAGTTACGATTACGCAAGTGGAAAACAATTCATCACATTGAAGACATCCGTCGGCACATTCAACGGCACTCTACTTGACCAGCGTATGGAAGACAACGGACGCAAGACACTTTGTTTGACTGCAATGAACCCAGCCAATGAGCTTTGCTTGTGGGCATACCGTCAGCCACAAACTAAGAATGGGACAGAGACCGTTTATGAGCCATTCTATCGCGTCGGCGACAAAGATCAAACATTGGCATGGAACGAGACAGACAAATTCTTGAAAGTGGATGCTCCAGCCGGAGATTTCGAAATCACATTCTCATTCCACAATCATAATAAAGCCGTAAATAACTGGGATAATTGGTCATTGAGATTTGAGGAAAACGAAAGCAATTTCTGGGCATTGAGAGCCGATGGATATAGCGTTGAGACATTCTCAGGATCAACAGTCTCATATTCAAATCCAAAGACATGGAAAGAGTTTGATGATAAAGATATCGACGTGAAGATCATCCGACAGGGAGCATCAATCCATGTTTCAGCCACAGTGGATGGAAAAGACATATACGGAGTATTGTCAAAGAGTTCACCAAAGACGGCATTGACAGTATACCTTGGAGGAGAGAGCACATATCTGGATGTCAAGAAGATGACAGTAGCAAGTTTGAAGGATAGAGAAATCATCGGAACAGTCACAAACTACGGAGTTTATAAAGATGCGTTTAACACAAAGAGCGGAGCATCCAAAACATTCAATGGTGATTTCCACACTCGTTACACATTCAACAACTTCCATTCGTCTAACGAGACAAACAACTGGAACAACTTCATCATCAAGAACACAATCAATGGCAAGACAGGATTCATCAGATCCGACGCCTACCAACTTGATTCTGAAGGCACATTCAGTTTCCAGACATCGTGGGGTGACAACTGGCAAGCATTCATCAAGATGTTGAAGCAAGCCAAAGTCGACGTGGATATTGTGCGCGACGGATCAACTATCACCTATACTTTTGACATCGCGTCATACGACGGATTGTCAGGAAGAATGGTAGTGAAACAAGAAGGAATTTCAGCACAGAGCGTCGGCATCAGTTTGACAGAAGAAGCGTCGCAGGTGGATATCTTGAGCGTGATGGATTTGAAGAACATTGTCGTTGACATTAAGGAACAAGATGATCCGACATCAGTGGAAACGATAGAAAGCAGACAGACAGTTGTTTATCCAACAGTGACAAGCAGCGTAGTAAACGTAGAACTTTCAAATCCAGAAGGTAACGCTACCCTACACTCTTCCAACGGAAAGACAATAGCCACAAAGAAAGCATCCAACGGAAACGTCGAGTTTGATTTAAGCAATCTGCCAAATGGAATATATGTAGTGGTTGTAGACGGAACTGTGGAGAAGATTGTTAAACGTTGACGATAACGATAACGATAACGAAAATCTTATATAATAATGAGACGTGGGAAATTCCACGTCTCTTTATGTTTTAATAAAATATGGTAATTATATAGCAGTTGTCCAAAACTGAGGATTGTTAAGGGCGGAACGCCCTAACTTACCTTCCAACGCGAGCCCGGAGGGCGAGCGTATAAAGAAAAAACGTGTGTTGGACAACTCGTATATAATTGATTAAAATATTTATCTTTGCATAAGATAAAAAGAAATGAACGTATTCAATATTTAATACAATGAGAAATACATCATTAAAAACAATATTCAGTCTTGCTCTATTGTCTGGAACATTCTTAAGCAGTTTTGCAAAATCAGAACACAAAATTTCACTTGGAGCTGGTTTGTTCAGCTATTCATATCTTCATGAGATAATAAACGAAAATGCAGATGTTGAATTAGCACCTCCCTATTTTGGAGAGAATCCCATTGTCGGGCAGTCATGTTACAGATACGCATGGAGAGATTTGCAAACCCCACCAATAAATTACAACATTCATTATGAATGTACATTGGGTAATCATTTTGGCATTGGACTTTGCTTCGGTTACGAAGTGCAAAAAATGAATTTAGATATTGACAAATACATCTATCAAGGTCCAAATAATAATTACCCTGATGAGTATAAATATATATGGAATAAATACACTATAGAAAAAGAATCCGGAAAACTGAGCAGAAACATCTTTTGTATAATGCCAGAAGCAACATTCTATTACTTCAAAAAAGAGCATGTTTCCATGTACGGCAAATTAGCCGCCGGAGTTAGATTTTCAAAAATCAAAAGAGAAAATGCCGATGAAGAAGTGAGAGGGACAGAATTCGGCAAACAACACTTCAGTGGTCAAGTGTCACCACTTTGCTTTGAGTTTGGAAACAAAAAAATCAGAGGATTCATGGAATACGGATTCGGACATCAAGGAGTGGCCCAGTTTGGAGTGAAGCATACATTCAAGAAGAAAGATGCAGAATAATGCATAAAGATTCTTAACGATTTGTAAAAATAGAGGGATGCATCAACATTCCTCTATTTTTCTAAAAGTCCTTTGTAGACTATATATTCCACGAAAAGTACACTATAAAATCGTCGTCGAAAAAAAGAGAATAGAAGGACATAACAAAACATAACAAATCGAAAGAATATGTTCCACAACATTTACAGTCTGTAAAAAACGAGAAATATATTCTTACAACCCGTTATTTTTTTGTCAAAAAGTTTTTCAATCTAAAAAAATAAATATATTTGCATATGTAAATGCGTGGGCAACTATGCAAATGCGAGATAGAAAAAAGGAAATTAAAAAATAAAATACCACAATAAAAAAACACGCTATGTCTGAAATTTATGGTGAAATAATCCAGGTTATTGGACCGGTAGTCGATGTCAGTTTTGCTGAAGTGGATGCAACATTGCCACAGATTCACGATGCCCTAGAGGTAGAACGTGAAGGACAATCTCCATTGATTATAGAGTGTCAGCAGCACATTGGTGAGCGTTCTATTCGTACAATCGCCATGGACTCAACTGATGGATTAAAGAGAGGATTAAAGGTAAAGGCGTTGGGTTCTCCAATTTCTGTACCGATGGGTGAGCAGGTTAAAGGCCGTTTGCTAAATGTCGTAGGAGCTCCAGTTGATGGAATGAAGACATTTGAGAACGTAGATCGTTCACCAATTCATAGAGAAGCTCCAAAGTTTGACGAGCTTGCTACTTCAAAGGAAATCCTATTTACAGGTATTAAGGTCATCGACCTATTGGTTCCTTACCTAAAGGGAGGTAAGATCGGTTTGTTCGGTGGTGCCGGTGTAGGTAAGACAGTGTTGATCATGGAGCTTATCAACAACATCGCAAAGGGATACAACGGTTATTCAGTGTTTGCAGGAGTTGGAGAGCGTACTCGTGAGGGTAACGACTTGCTTCGTGAGATGATTGAGTCAAACATTATCCGTTACGGAGAGGAGTTCAAGAAGTCAATGGAAGAAGGTGATTGGGATCTTTCTAAGATTGATTACAACGAGCTAGCAAAATCACAGGCAACATTGGTTTACGGACAGATGAATGAGCCACCAGGAGCACGTTCTTCAGTTGCACTATCTGGTTTGACAGTGGCTGAAACATTCCGTGATTCAGGTCAGGGTGGTAAGGATATCCTATTCTTCGTGGATAACATCTTCCGTTTCACACAGGCAGGATCAGAGGTATCAGCGTTGCTAGGACGTATGCCATCAGCCGTAGGTTACCAGCCTACATTGGCATCTGAGATGGGACGTATGCAGGAGCGTATTACATCAACAAAGAACGGATCTATTACAGCCGTTGAGGCCGTTTACGTGCCAGCCGACGACTTGACTGACCCAGCTCCAGCAACAACATTCTCGCACTTGGACGCAACAACAGTGTTGAGCCGTAAGATCGCTGAGCTTGGTATCTATCCAGCTGTAGACCCACTAGATTCAACATCACGTATCTTGGATCCAAACGTAATCGGTAACGCTCACTACGAGTGTGCACAGAACGTTAAGCAGATTCTTCAGAAGTACAAAGAGTTGCAGGATATCATTGCAATCCTTGGTATGGAGGAGTTGTCAGAGCAGGATAAGTTGATCGTAGCTCGTGCTCGTAGAATTCAGAGATTCTTGTCTCAGCCATTCCACGTAGCATCACAGTTTACTGGTCTACCAGGTGTGATGGTTCCAATTGAGGAGACAATTAAAGGCTTTAATGCTATTATCAATGGTGAAGTCGATGATCTTCCAGAGCAGGCATTCTTGAATGTCGGAACAATCGAGGACGCTAAGGAGAAGGCAAGAAAGTTGATGTCACAGGTTGCTAAATAAGAATCGACATGAAATTAGATATCATTTCACCAGATAAACTGATTTTTTCAGGGGACGTGGAAAGTGTAAAACTTCCAGGTACAGGCGGAGGTTTTGAGGTTCTGCCACACCATGCAGCTATCATCTCGTCACTAAAAGAGGGAGATATCGTCTATGTTTCAAATGGCGAGACAACAACTCTTCGTGTAGACGGTGGTTTTGCAGAGGTTAGAAACGACGAAATTTCAGTCTGTGTAGAAAAAGTTTTGGGATAAGAGGTGATGAATAAAGAGAATTACCAGAAAATCATAATTGGTTCAGATTTTGCGTTAGCAGCACTACTCTACTCTATAGGAAAGTTGGTGTTTACTATAAAACCAGAATTTGAATTCAGCATGTTTTCATTAATTCCGTCGTTCTTCTTCTTATTGACATTACTAATTCTAATTTCAATCACAAAAGCAGCGATTGTAGACGCGAAGAAATTTCACTTGAAGTATCTGATAACTCGCACCGTCAAACTAATATTACTAGTTGCGTTCTGCCTAGTGTATGTGATGTGTGTCGGAGAGCAAAACATCAGTTTCATATCTTCAGTCGTTGTCTGTTATTTATGCTACGCTGTTTACGAAGCAGTTATCTTGAAGAAATTCAATGATATGGTTTCAGATAAGAGTAGCGAAGTTAAAGAATAAAAAAAGATTCGCATGAATTTGTTGAGTAAATTTATAACAATCCTGATGATTCTGCTTGCACCGATTGTGGCACAGGCGAATGAGCATCATGAATCCGAAGGCGAAGGCAAAATCGACGTCAAGGAGTTGGTGTTCGGACATATCGGCGACTCATATTCATGGCATATTATTGGAGACATCGCAATTCCATTGCCATGTATAGTGTATGGTCAGAATGGCTTGAACGTATTCATGTCGAGTGAACTTGGCCATGGCGGTCATTACAAAGAGTACAACGGTTACACAATTGCAGCTGAAGGCCAGCCAAATGCAGGCAAGATCGTTGAGGTAAGCACAGGAGAGCGTCCTTGGGACATCTCAATCACAAAAAATGTGCTTTTCCTTTTCATCAGCACAGGATTACTACTTTGGATCTTCTTGAGTATCTCAAAAAGGTATAAGGAAGACTACTGGAGAAAGCCAACTGGAATGCAGGCATTTTTGGAGCCTATCATCGAAATGATTGAGAAAGATGTGATTGAGCCATGTGTTGGAAAGAACGTTGAGAAATTCAGTCCATTCCTACTTACAGTGTTCTTCTTCATTTTGATTAACAACTACTTAGGTCTAATCCCGGTATTTGGATCAAACTTGACAGGAAACATTGCATGTACAATGGTATTGGCAGTTTTCACATTCCTATTCACTAACCTAAAGGCAGGAACAAAGCATTATTGGTTAGAGATGATCAACCCAGAGGTTCCAACATGGTTGAAATTCCCAGTTCCGTTGATGCCATTGATTGAGATTATCGGTATGTTCACAAAGCCTATCGCATTGTGTATCCGTCTTTTCGCCAACATGTTGGCAGGACACGTGATGCAGCTAGTGCTTATCGGAATGATCTTCATCTTCGCACAGATGAGTGTAGCCGCAGCTTCAGGAGTGTCTATCCTTTCTTGTGCATTGGTAATCTTCATGACATGCCTTGAGTGTTTGGTTTGCTTCATTCAGGCTTACGTGTTCACTACCCTATCAGCGTTGTTCATCGGTTTGGCACAGGTTGAGCCACACCACGAGGAGCACTAATAAATAGTGACACAACAAAAAACTAAAAAAACAGTGTGGTAAAGACACACGAAAACAAAAAGAAATAAAAACAAAAAAAATTTAATACTATGTTATCATTAGCAATTTTGGCTCAAATTTCGGAGGTAGCCGCTCCAGCATTGTTAGCAAAAGCAGGTGCAACAATTGGTGCAGGTATCGCAGTTATCGGTGCAGGTCTTGGTATCGGTAAGATTGGTGGTTCAGCAATGGAAGCTATGGGACGTCAGCCAGAAGCTGCAGGTGAGATCCGTAACAACATGATCGTTGCTGCCGCTCTTGTGGAAGGTGTTGCATTCCTTGCTATCATCGTTTGTATCTTGGCTCTATTCGTATAATAGGCTCTATTTGTATAATAGAAATAAATTTTCGTTCACATGGAATTATTGACCCCTGACTTCGGATTGGTCTTCTGGATGGTGATATGCTTCGGGGCCGTCTTATTCATCTTAGGTAAATTCGGCTGGCCTGTTATTGTCGGGATGATCAATAAGAGAAGTGAAGAAATCGAAGAGTCCATCTTGAAGGCTAACGAGGCAAACGCTCGTCTTGCGGGAACAAACGCAGAGGCTGAGAGATTGCTTGCTGAGGCAAAGAATGAGAGATTGGAACTATTAAAAGAAGCTTCTAAGCAGAAAGATCAAATCATCGCCGACGCAAAGGCAGAAGCAGCTAAGAAGGCGCAGGATTTGCTTGATAAAGCTAAAGAAGACATCCAATTGGAGCGTGACAACGCAATCAAGGAGATTCGTACTCAGGTTGCAGAGTTGTCTGTAAGTATCGCTGAAAAAGTGGTACGTGAGAAGCTTTCTGGCGACAAGGCCGGACTTGATATGATCAACAAGCTATTGGATGAAGTAAATATTGCTAAATCGTAAAACTGATGAACACTGGTAAAATTTCAGCAAGATACGCAAAGGCTCTATATGAGTTCGCTACAGAAGCAAATGTTGCCGACAAAGTGTACGAATCAATGAAGATCGTCTTCGCATCATTTCTAAATGTAGAGGGACTTAAAGACGCAATTGCTAACCCAACAATAAGCAAGGAAACAAAGAAACAATTGCTTAATACAATGGCAGGCGACAGTGTATGTGCTGAATACACAAGGTTTGTCGATTTAGTAGTTGAAAATAAGAGAGAAGATTATTTTCAGGGTATAGCACTTGTATATCAGGATCTTTACCGTAAGAAGAAGAATTTGGTAAGAGCTACAGTTGTAACTGCCTGCCCTATTTCGGAGAATGAGGAGAAAAGATTCCGTCAAGTGTTGACAAATGTTACAGATGCGGATATTGACTTTGACGCAACAGTTGATCCATCGCTTATCGGAGGATTCGTTATGGAGGTTGAGACATACCAGCTTAACGCAAGCATCAAGTCGCAGCTTGACTCTATCAGAGACAGGTTGAGATATTCAAACTCTGAGAACGTACAGTGTTAATCTTCTCGTTATTAGCAATTAAAAAAGAATTTAAGTTATGTCTATAAAAGCAAGCGAAGTTTCTGACGTACTTAAGCAGCAGCTCCAGAACATCGACTCTCGTGTAAAATTCGAGGAAGTTGGTAAGGTGCTTCAGGTAAGCGACGGTGTGGTTCGTATCTACGGATTGCAGAACGCCGAGGCTGGTGAGTTGCTTGAGTTTGAAAATGGAATGAATGCAGTGGTTATGAACCTTGAGGAGGACAACGTAGGAGCCGTGCTACTTGGACCTACAGATCAGATCCGTGAAGGTTTCACTGTAAAGAGAACAAAACGTATCGCTTCTATTCTCACTGGAGAAGGCATGGTTGGTCGTGTTGTCAACGCCATTGGTAACCCAATCGACGGACAGGGACCTATTAAGGGAGAATTGGTAGAGATGCCATTGGAGCGTAAGGCACCAGGTATCATCTTCCGTCAGCCCGTAAAAGAGCCATTGCAGACAGGTATCAAGGCTATCGACGCCATGATTCCAATCGGTAGAGGCCAGCGTGAGTTGATTATCGGCGACCGTCAGACAGGTAAGACTGCCATCGCTATTGATGCCATCATCAATCAGAAGGAGGCATACAAAGCAGGCAAGCCAGTATATTGTATCTACTGTGCAGTAGGTCAGAAAGGTAGTACAGTAGCCAACATCGTTAACACTCTAAAGGAGAACGGTGCAATGGACTACACTATCATCGTATCTGCAACAGCTTCTGATCCAGCAGCTATGCAGTACTACGCACCATTTGCAGCAGCAGCTATCGGTGAGTATTTCCGTGATAGAGGAATGCACGCATTGGTAGTATACGATGACTTGTCAAAGCAGGCCGTAGCATATCGTGAGGTGTCTTTGATCTTGAAGCGTCCTTCAGGTCGTGAGGCTTACCCAGGTGATGTGTTCTACTTGCACTCACGTCTATTGGAGCGTGCTGCAAAGATCATCAACAATGATACAGTGGCAGCTCAGATGAACGACCTACCAGAGTCATTGAAGGGTAAGGTTAAGGGAGGCGGTTCACTTACTGCCCTACCAATCATCGAGACACAGGCAGGTGACGTGTCAGCATATATCCCAACAAACGTAATTTCCATCACAGACGGTCAGATCTTCTTGGAGACAAATATGTTCAACGCAGGTATTCGTCCAGCTATCAACGTAGGTATCTCAGTATCTCGTGTGGGTGGTTCTGCACAGGTGAAGGCTATGAAGGCAATCGCCGGAACACTTAAGACAGATCAGGCTCAGTACCGTGAGTTGGAGTCATTTACTAAGTTCGGTGGTGATATGGACCCTGTAACTAAGATGACAATCGACAAGGGAGTTCGTAATACAGAGCTTTTGAAGCAGCCACAGTATACTCCATATCCAGTAGAGCACCAGATCGCTGTTATCTACTGCGGTACTCAGGGTATCTTGAACGCACTTGCTAAAGAGGACGTTCACGAGTTTGAGAAGGTTTATATCGAGCGTCTTGAGCACCTACACAAGGCTGACGTACTTGATCAGCTAAAGAAGGGAGTTATCAACGACGATATCAAGGCTATTCTTAAGAGCGAGGCTGAGGTTGTAATCAGCAAGGTGAATTCAGGAAGTAGTGTAGCAACTGTTTAATTCTGTAAGAGATGGCATCATTAAAGGAAGTAAAAGCGAGAATTGGCTCAGTAAACTCAACATTGAAGATTACTGGAGCCATGAAGATGGTGTCTTCAGCGAAGCTAAAAAAAGCTCAATACGCTATTGAGTCTATCACTCCGTACCAGAGTCGCCTTAACAAGATTTTAGGCAACTTCTTGGCAACTGAGACTGATTTCCAGTCGGCTTTTGCAGAGGTAAGACCAGTATCACGAGTAGCTGTAGTAGCTTTCTCTTCAAATTCAAGCCTTTGTGGCGCATACAATTCAAATGTTGCAAAACAGTTGAACGCCGTTGTCAAAGAGCAATTGAATAGTGGTGCTGAGGTAGTTGTCTACCCTATCGGAAAGAAGATCACAGAGCAGTCGGAGAAGCTTGGCGTGCCAGTTGTTAAGTCTAACAACGATATGGCAGACCACCCGTCTTTCGATGCAATCAGCGAAGTCACTAATGAATTGATGAACAAGTTCTTGGCAAAAGAATTCGATAAAGTAATCGTAGTCTACCACCACTTGAAGAACACTGCAGTTCAGAAGCTTCAGACAGAGGTGTTCTTGCCAATCGCACTTGACAAAAATTCAGACAACGTTGACGAGTCTACTGCAGACTATATCGTTGAGCCAGGCAAGGCAGAGATCCTTGAGTCTCTATTGCCAAAGGCATTACGCACAAGAATGTACGCTTGCCTACTCGACTCTAACGCATCTGAGCATGGTGCTCGTGTCGTAGCGATGCAGGTGGCTACTGATAATGCAAACGAACTTATCAACGAGCTTACGATTTTGTACAACAAAACTCGTCAGCAGGCAATTACAAACGAGTTGCTTGATATCGTTGGTGGTGCAGCTGCATTGGCTCAATAAAGAAGACTATTCTTTGAAATCAAGAGACTGTCTAATTCATTTAGACAGTCTCTTTTTACGTTAACGTTGACGTTGACGATAACAATGACGAAGATTATACCAATATCTTATTCATAATAAGAAAAAAAGAGTATTTTCTCAACAATTTTCATATTTGTCTTTTTTTTCTTGTTACTGTTTTATATTTTTGTAACAAGTGATAAAAGTTGATATAAGATGGTAAAACATATTGTATTATTCAAATTCAAGCCTTTCAACTCAGATTCAGAAAGACTTGCTAAATGTGAGGAAATCAAAAAGGAACTTAGTGCTCTTGTAGAGAAAGTCCCTACCCTTCTTACAGCAGAAGTCGGTATCAACTGCAACCCAAATGAGCAGTTCGACATCGCTCTTACAACAACACACAATGATATGGAGGGTCTAAAGGCTTATGCGCAGCACCCTTTGCATGTCGACGTTGCTAAGAATTTCATCAGACCAATTTTGGAGGCTCGCTCTTGTTGCGACTACCAATACTAATAAAACTACTAATGCCTATGAAAAATAAAGCATTATATTTGTTATTCGCTTTGTTTGTGTGCATTCCTTCGTTCGCACAAATTCTCGACCCTGTAAAATGGGAAGTCAATTTATCAAAGATTTCAACCGACGGAAAAGCAACAATCACATACGAAGCGACAATCGACCAAGGCTGGCATATGTACAGCACCAAAGAGGTGACTGACGGTCCGGTGCCTACGTCGTTCATGTTTTCTGATGTAGATGGAGTTAAGGTCGTATCAGATATCAATCCAAGAAGCAAAGTCATAGAGCAGTTTGAGCCGGCATTCAATGTGACAGTTGGTTGGTATGAGAATAAAGCTACCTTCCAACAGCAGGTTAAGATTGCCGACAAAGACAACTTCACCCTGATAGGTTCTATCAGATATATGACATGCAACAATCAAAATTGTTTGCCTCCTACAACGTACGAATTCGATCTTTCGCAACATAACGCTGTAGCAAAAAAAAAAAATAAATCAGCAGTAGCTGAGGTTAAAGTTGAAAATAAAAAAGTCGACGAGCAAACATCGTCGACTCCATTAATTTCAATTAAGAATCTGAACTCTACGCAGGATAGCGATTCAGTCTCAACTCAGAATATTGCAGTCAGTGCGGAAAACCACAGAGAAAGAATCGATACATGGGCAAATGTAGTCGATGAGATGAAGTCCTTCGGTGAGGTGAAGACTAACGAAGGTAAAGATTCTTTGTGGAAAACATTTCTTACTTGCTTGCTTGGTGGATTTATTGCCGTCATAACGCCTTGTGTATGGCCAATCATACCGATGACAGTAAGTTTCTTCCTAAAACGTGGCAAAGATCCTAAAAAAGGCAAAAAAGCAGCTATCGTATATGGTCTATCCATCATCGCTATCTATGTTTTAGTCGGTGTTGTAATTACAGCAATCAGCGGTGCGGATGGATTGAACCAATTATCTACGAATGCCATCTTCAACATATTTTTATTTGGTCTTCTCGTGCTATTTTCCATGTCTTTCTTCGGAGGCTTCGATTTAGCACTTCCTTCAACTTGGAGTACAAAAATTGACCAGCATGTAGACAAAACATCTGGTTTACTATCCATACTTTTAATGGCATTCACTCTTGTGATTGTCTCATTCTCTTGCACAGGTCCGATCATCGGCACACTGCTTGTAGACATGTCTGTCAACGGTAGTATGCTTGCTCCGACAATCGGCATGTTGGGATTCGCCATCGCGCTTGCTATCCCATTCACCCTATTCGCATTCTTCCCTAGCTGGCTTAAGAATATGCCTCGTTCTGGAGGTTGGTTGAATTCAGTTAAAGTATTGCTTGGATTCTTCGAGTTGGCATTCTCACTGAAATTCCTATCCATGGCAGACCTTGCCTACGGATGGCACATCATGGACCGTGAGGTTTTCCTTGTAATATGGATAGCAATCTTCATGATGGCAGGATTGTATCTTCTTGGCAAAATCAAGTTTGCAGGAGATGATGACGTGGAAGTCGTCACAGTTCCTCGATTCTTCCTATCCACATTTTGCTTTGGCATGTGTGTTTACATGCTACCAGGATTATGGGGTGCACCTTTGAAAGCAGTCAGTGCTTTTGTTCCGCCATTGAGCACACAAGATTTCAATCTTTATAACGATAAAGTTTCAGCAACATTCAAAGATTACGACGATGCTTTGATGTATGCCGAGATGAAAAACATGCCTGTCGTGGTTGATTTCACAGGACATGCTTGTGTCAATTGTAGAAAGATGGAATCATCAGTTTGGTCACAACCACGTGTAAAGGGATTGCTAACTGAGGATTACATACTTGTTTCTCTTTACGTTGATGACAGAACAGAACTTTCTAGAGTAGAGAAAGTAATCGAAAATGGCAAAGAAATCAAACTTACAACTGTAGGTGAGAAATGGAGTTATCTTCAAAGATCTAAGTTTGGAGCAAACGCACAGCCATACTATTGTCTACTTGATCCAAACGGAAAACCAATCAATCATCCGATGGGATTCACTGAAAATTCATCTGAATTCATTGACTTCCTACGTACAGGATTGAGAAATTTCAAAAGAATGACAAAATAAAACACTAAATAATGGATTTGTTAGCATTTTTGGAAAGTCGCGCCACTGTAAGACAATACAGCGACAAAGAAGTGTCAAAAGAGTTGATCAACCGTCTTCTTGAGGTTGCAGGTCATGCCTCAACAACTGGCAATATGCAGCTTTACAGTGCCGTCGTTACAAGAGATGCAGAGAAGAAGAAAGCACTTGCTCCGACTCATTTCAACCAGCCAACTTTTACTAATGCTCCCGTCGCCATTACATTTTGCGCAGACTTCAATAGATTTGTGAAATGGTGTGAGGAATCTGGTGCAGAACCAGGTTACGATAACGAGTTCAGTTTCTTCACAGCAGCAATCGACACTCTCCTACTCGCTCAGACATTTGCAATCGCAGCAGAAAGCGAAGGATTGGGAATCTGTTTTCTAGGTACGACGACATACAACGCAGAGAAGATTTCTGAGATTTTGAAGCTTCCTAAACGAGTTGTGCCAATCACTACAATCACTGTCGGATATCCAAAATCAGAGCCAGCTAAAACAGATAGAATAGCATCATCTGGTTGGATTCACGAAGAAGAATACAAAGATTATTCGTCGGAGGATATCAAAAAAATCTTCGGATACAAAGACAAGATGGAAAGCAACAAAAAATTCGTTGCTGAAAACAACAAGAAATCTTTGGCTCAAGTATTCACAGATATTCGCTACACAAAGAAAGATAACGAAGCAATGTCGAAATCATTCTTTGACTTTGTAAAGAAGCAATTCATGTGTGATTAATTGATTTATATTTTATAAAAAAGGCGGAGTCAAATCATTGACTCCGCCTTCTGCTTTTTTAATACATTTATTAATGAGCTATCACTTTATATATTGACGTATTAACTGTTAATACATAAACCCCTTTCTCTGCAATCGGAATGTGTACAGATTCTGATGATTTTATCAAGGAAGAGAACAACACCCTGCCCTTCATATCAACCAAACTAACATTACCAATAGCATTCTCTACAGTAATGCCGGTCTTAGTATAGTAAATGACAGTATTATTGTTTTCTAACATTTTACCATCACTAATTTCATGATCATTCTCATTGTAATAAAGGATTCCATCGTAGTGAACGATTTTATGAGTAGAATCTAACACAGGATATTTATCCACAAATTCAATAGTTGAGTCATTTAGATTTTGATAGTAAGTCAGATTTCCATCCGCTACACTATGATTCAAAGAAAAGCAAATTTCACCACTTTCAAATTGATCATTGGACACATAATGTAACTCTGTAATTAAAGAATCACTATCTGAAATTTTATAATCGTCTATCAAGGCATAACAATTATGAATATATAATGTATCATGCTTAAATATTACACTATCACCATGAGCCTCAACATTTTTAATATCGCTATATGTTATAGGTGCAATTGGGCCCATCAAACCTGGAGATGTAACCTTACCTATATTATAACAATCTGAAATCCAAACATTTTTCATTGTACCACCGCAAATTCCACCTGCACCTTCTAATTTATCTAAAGGAGCAACTGAAGTAACAGTTCCCATATTATAACAATCACGTATATCCACTTGTCCATAATAGGTAGACGCAATACCTGCTATCGTATTAGTATATTCTGTACCTGAAATATTTCCTTTATTCCAACACTTACTTATCGTTAATTTTATTACTCCATCATGCTCATAATTATAAACATTAGCGATTCCAGAAACAACATTCTGTCCATAAACATCAGCAGAATTTGAACAATTCTTAATTATGCAATTTCGAGAATCTCCTATAATACCAGCAGCGGGTCCATATACACAACCTACGAATCCAGAAACATGACATTCCTCTACTTGTGAATTTTCTGCATATCCGCTGATAATACCAGCAAAACCTTCACTATTATTAAAAATAAATACATCCTCTAATGTTAGATTTTTAACAGAAGCATTTTCAATGAAAGAGAAGAATCCAAACGCATAAAAATAATTCTCAACATTTTCCAAATAAACTCCTTTTATAGTGTGGTTTTCTCCATCAAAAATTGCTGAAAAATTTTCAATTGGAGTCCACAACTTCAAAGATGTATCTCCATATACTTCACCTGACATATAATCCACATCATAATGAATGATTGTATCATTCAAAATAAGATCAGTTAACAATCTACCATTCAGCCATTTATGTCCATTATTAACCAATGTCGCAAACTCGTATAATTCGTCTACAGTAGTGATATCAAACCAATGTTGCTCCACGCTGTCGATCACTCCACATGTACAATCTCCATACGTAAAATCATGCAAATGAGGCTGTTCTGGTTCAATTGTGTCGACAGGTATAACGATTTCTGTAGTATCATGCAAACATTTAATTGATTTTGCCACTGACCACTGAGTATCATTTTGATAAGCATAAACACTTTGACAAGGCACATACAAACGCACATCCATTTGTTTCATAAAGTAATTATCATACATCATAGGTGGTTGCTCCGCGAATGATATGATATTCAAAACAGTGTCTTTGTAACCAACAACTTGTCTAATATATTTTAAAGTAGAAGGTAATCGGACTATTGATTTTTTTGTGTCATCATATATCAATATGGACGATGCATCATAACCTAATGAATCAATTCCATCAGGAACAACACCACCCAACTGCTTTCCATTAAACAATACAACGTTAGCACGTATAGGCTGATTGTTATATTGACTTAATGTTCCTAAATAATTCAATGTGTCAATTTCACATTCAATCTCAACCTTTTTCAAAGTTTGAGGATTCACCGTGATAGTAGAGAACACCTCCGTCAACGCACACAACTGTTTATATGACACTTCAGAAACGTAATCTGGGATAACAAGATTATTTCCCATTCTTTTCCCGTCTACATAAAGAACAGTTCCTTTGTAAAAATAATTTAGTTTATTAAACAAATCTTCTTCTTTACCCAAATAATATGTTGTATCACTAGGAATACCCCACATGTCAACATAAGTTGATCGTGGTATTGTCAAACTCTTTACTGGATTAATATCCTCGAAAACACCATATCCTAAAGAATCATTTTCTGACAATAGAATTGTATCAATTGAGCTACAATATCTAAAAGCACGCATTTCTATTTTTACATCATCATCAATCACGACCTTTCTTAAAGCATTACAAGCATAGAATGCATTCTCTTCCACATAAACCCCTTTCGATATATGTACCTCTTCCAAACTATCACAGTTAGCGAATGCACTCTTTCCAATACGCTCCAAAGAAGATGGAAACTTAATATACTTAAAGTTGGTCTTTTTTTGATACGATTTTGAAGGAATCTCAGTCGTTCCTTCTTCAACAATTAATGTTTTACTGTCGGCATCTATTTCAGCATGCAAAATAGACAAATTAAACAAAACACAAATAAGCAAAATTATTTTTTTCATATATTTTAATTAATAAATCATAGTAAACTAAATTAAATAAAGGAAGACGCTGACACTAACGTCTTCCTTTAATATTTTATCAATCAAGAGATTGTATTAGTCTCTCTTAAAGATATCTCTTGTGTAAACCTTGTCAAGAACATCGTCAAGGCAAGAATCATAACGATTAGCGATAATAGCCTGAGATAATTTCTTAAACTCATCAAGATTATTTACAACCTTGCTACCGAAGAATGTGCTACCGTCCTCAAGTGTTGGCTCATAGATAATTACCTGAGCACCCTTTGCCTTGATTCTCTTCATAACACCCTGAATTGAGCTCTGACGGAAGTTATCAGAATTAGACTTCATTGTCAAACGGAACACTCCGACCGTAACCTCTTTCTCCTTGCTTGCATCGTAGTTACCCTCTGCATAGCTATAGTAACCAGCCTTCTGAAGAACACGGTCTGCGATGAAATCCTTACGAGTACGGTTACTCTCAACAATAGCAGTCATCATATTCTGAGGCACCTCATTGTAATTAGCCAAAAGTTGCTTAGTATCCTTTGGAAGACAGTAACCACCGTAACCGAATGAAGGGTTGTTATAGTGAGAACCAATACGTGGATCAAGACCAATGCCCTGGATAATTGCCTGAGAATCAAGACCCTTAACCTCAGCATAAGTATCAAGCTCATTGAAGTAGCTTACACGTAATGCAAGATATGTATTAGCGAAAAGCTTAACAGCCTCAGCCTCCTTCATTCCCATGAACAAAGTATCGATATCCTCCTTCAAAGCACCCTCCTGCAAAAGTTTTGCGAAGACGCGAGCATAATTTTCAGATTCAGGATTAGCGATAGCCTTGATAGCAGCGTTCTCCTCTGTGAAATTCTTCTCGTCGATATTGATAATCTTAGGATAACCAACGATAATACGAGAAGGATAAAGATTATCATACAAAGCCTTGCTCTCGCGCAAGAACTCAGGAGAGAATAATAGATTGAACTTCTTATCCTTTAGCTCTGGCTTGTAAAGGAACTGCAAAGCATACTTCACATACAATGAACGAGTATATCCTACAGGAATTGTAGACTTGATGATCATCACAGCATCAGGATTAACCTCAAGAACAAGGTCAATCACCTCTTCTACATGTGAAGTATCGAAATAATTCTTCTGAGGATCATAATTTGTAGGAGCTGCAATAACAACAAAATCAGCATCCTTATAAGCAGATCTACCGTCCAAAGTGGCAGTTAGATTCAACTCTTTTTCAGCTAGATACTTTTCAATATACTCATCCTGAATTGGAGACTTTTTATTATTGATCATATCCACTTTCTCAGGGATGACATCAACAGCAGTCACCTTATGGTGCTGAGCAAGCAAAGTCGCAATAGAAAGCCCCACATAACCAGTTCCAGCTACAGCAATCTGTAAATCTTCAAATTTTCTCATTGTATTATATATTCCATTGCAAGCTTAATATATTAGGTAGACGGTGCAACATCCATCTTTTCCTATTGGATCAAGCCTTGAAGATAACTTATCAAATAATCTTCATATTTTGCGCAAAATTAGCAAAAATCAAAGTATTTCTTATTATAAAGATGTATAAAAATTCTTAAAACTGATTGTATAGTATTTAATTTTCCTCTAAAGTCTGATATCTCAACGGAACATAAGCCCACGGTTCAAAAGCACCTGTTTTAGAATTATAGAATGGTTTGAATTCTTTCATTTTCTCAATCAACGCCTGTAGATTTGAAAGACCATAATAATTATTATCCTCAATCTCAGCAATAACCTCATGATCACCCATCATATAATTCCAAAAGCAATCCAATATTCGCATATCTCCAAGATCCGAATCGACGTTTCCATAACCCATATCAGTACCAAGATACATCTCGTACACCGGCTGCATATAATTGACTATATGAGCTACCAACTCGCGTCGTTGAGACAGAGTAAGATTTTTAATTTGACTAGCGTAATCGTAAGAATTTTCCGAATCATTTTGAGCATCATTTAATTCAAAACCAGATCTACGACTATAAACGCAGAATGAATCAATCACAGATGTTGCCCAACTGAAATAATCCGATGTGTCTGCTGTCGACAATTCTGCTGCTGTATTGAGCAGATTATCCAATATTTTAAGTTTTCCGTCTGGATAGATATGAAAAGAAGAAAGAGGCACATCAATTATCTCCATATTCTTTCTCTTATTCTCTTTCAAAACCATTTTATTGATATCCTTGTCGCCATCATAACCGAAATCGAGCAACAGATGCGACATAAAATACTTGTCGTTTATAATCAGCCAAGTACGTGACGCTCCGTTTTCATTAAATAGATAGTTGTTGAGATGAAAAAGGTAATCTGACCCCTTAACATAAATTGGATCATCTAAGCTTCCAAGTGTCACACACGCAATTCTTGAATAAGGGACAACCGAATTGACATCATCAAATTGCATGAAACCAATACCATAATTATGCGAATCAACAATTATTCTTTCTTTTTTTAAAACGTGGTAATAAACTTCAGGGTTAGAAAAGCAAACAAACATTTCGGTTGTAGATTGTCTTAGTTTAAGATCAAAATCCTTACCAAATATTTTTCTAAACCTACTAAAAAATGTATTATCATCTACAGGTTTATAAATCTTATTAAAATCCAATAGAGATAATTGTATTAAAGCTTCTTTTTCTTCTTTGCTCAAATATCCTTTTGCATCCCAAGCTGAATATGGAACATCTTCAAACTCTGGTAAAGATCTAAACTTAAACACCTTCTCAACACAACTTCTTTGGATAGGAGTTAAACTATCTTGATAAAGATTAGTACTTTTCATTATATTCTCATTTTTTTCAACTTGACTTTTTGGAGCGTCACAAATTTCTTCTTTTGAAGAATCATTATTTGTGCCACAATTCACAAATAATGTCATAGACATTATAAATGATGCAATTTTTTTCATTATTCGTAATATTTTTTTTAGTAAACACATCCCATATGAAAATGATGATCATGATCTGTTGTAGGATTAGTTCCTGAAATCAACGGTTTTTTATTTTCATCAACGGCAAATTTGTGTATGCAAATAGCCTTAAAATCCCACTTTTTCGCCAACGAAAACACCTGTGTACAAACTGAGATAAATTTTTCTTTATTACCGCCATAACGATTTTTGATAATGTTATCCCATAATTCTTGAGCACCACCTTCACATCCTGGATATCTTATATCGATTTCGTTTCCTTGTTTATGGGTTTGATGAATGTCAGGACTATATACTGTAATATCATTATAGTAAAGATATCCCTTGTATGCTTTTTCATCTTCTTGTAATTGAAGTGAATAAAAAAATCCTAACAATGAGGCACAGGCACGTGGGTTCACCCAGTTATCTCTACCTCTATCGCGTTGTCCATACCTTCCCCATTTAGGAATTTTATTATAGTTTGGATCTTTTTCAACCGCATCCTTTTCTGCAACTTCACTTGTTTCCGGGAACAAGAACACCCATGGATTTGTTGATTGATCTTTTCCGTTTCTATCAACCCATTTTTTATTGATTTGGATTGCCGTAAACAAGAACTTTCTAACCATTTTCCCATTATGTTTCAATTCATAAACATAATCATGAGAATCCGCTTTCTTGAAATCAATCTTAAAAGTATCCAAGTCTATTGTGTAAATATTTTTTCCTTCTTCTGAATCCAACACTTTCTCTCCCCATTCACATTCTTCAACCTCGAATGCTTTCATCAATTTGTTAAAATTCGCTTGTTTCTTTTGATAGTTGGTCTCTTTTACTCCTTGGAACGCAATTTCCTTACCAACCTTTTTATTCACAATATACGTATCTTTAGAACCATTGGCAACATACAATCCATGAATACCATTCTGATACAAATATACCATAGATGCAAGTGTAGAAAGTTCTACATCATTACTCAATTCTTCTGCTCCATTCATCAAATCAAATTGTTTTTGACCTTTATAGACAGATTTCATACCACATCCAACCTTCCTATAATTTGACTTTCCTGTCACTTGAATATAACCTCCACCTCTATATTTCCAACCTTCTTCTTCCGTCTCATTTCCTAACCCGTTTCCTGGACACCCATAAACCAAACCAGCTATCTTTTCACAGCGTTCTTGTCCTGGCTTTGTTTTGGCATCATCATAAATATCTTCTAATTTTTGCTTGACGCCTTCTTTGTAAGCTCCATCTTTTCCGTTTGCAAATATTCGAGTGGGGAATGTAGCTTTTAATCCTTCTATAGAATAATTAAGATTCTCTGATCTAGGTGTTAACCCTTTTCCTGATTCCACCGATATTTGAGCAAAGAAATGTGCTTTTATCCAACAAGTATCCATTTTAAGTTGTTCCATATAGTCACAATACACTTTACAAATTTGCTCCAAATTTGCATCTGAGTTCTTAAATACTCCAGAATTCTTCAATCGAGCAACCATGTCTTGAACATCTTCATGGCACCTTGGACAGGCAGATCCATTTTCTGTTCCTTTCTCCCCCTTCTTCAACTCCTCTCCCACCACTACCGGTGCCATCATCGCCAAAGTCCTATTCAATCGCTCGATCTCTTTATCTTTGCCGACTTTCAACTGCCAAAGATAACTGCGGACTTTTAAGGCTGATTCATAA
>JAZUGF010000040.1:0-11145 GCA_045641065.1 Paludibacteraceae bacterium
TTTGATGGCGACGTGGGAATAATGGTCGTATAGCAGGATCATTCCGACGTCTTCTTTTGCCAACTCGGCTGTCTTGATGACGAATCCGGCGACGTCGCCACGACTGATCTTCTCTTTCTTTCCACGGCTGATATAGATCGGCGTGAATTCGGATTTCAACACGTTGTTTGTCGGCTCGAATTTGTATTCTTCGATTTTCTTTGGCAAAAATTCTGGCAAACTAAACTCTCTATAAATCATTACGTAAGCTGTACCAGACGCTGCTTGACGCGCTGTTCGTCCGTTACGGTGTGTGAAGGTCTCAAGTGTGTTTGGCATCTCAAAATGGACGACGTGTTTCACCTGTGAGATATCCAATCCACGTGCAGCCAAATCGGTTGTGACGAGGATTGCCGAACAGCCTGACGCGAACATGAATAGTGCTCGCTCTCGGTCTTTCTGCTCAAGTTTGCCATGGTATACCACGACGTTGTGTCCGTCTTTCTCCAACGCTGTAGCCACGCGTTCCACTGTGTCGCGGAAGTTGCAGAAGACGATGGTGCTCTCGTTGTTGAATGTTGTCACAAGTCCCTGTAGTGTAGGGAGTTTGTCTTTCTCTGGCGACGTTACTCGCATCAGTTTCAAGTTGTCGTTGGGAGTCTCTGTTGTGAAGTCCAACGTCTCGATTGGCTTGTCTGCGGTCCAAGGTGTGATGTCGACGCTGCTTGTGGCTGATACGAAGATTCGTTTGTCGACTGATGTCAGATTATCGTTGATGCTCTGCATCTCGGCTGAGAATCCCATCTCAAGAGCCTTGTCAAACTCATCCACTACCCATGTGTTGATTGTCGACGCTGCAAATGTCTGTCGACGGATGTGGTCGAGCACACGACCTGGTGTGCCAATCACGATGGATGGCTTCTCACGTAGTCGTTTCTCCTCCTCGGCTGTTGAGTGGCCTCCACATAGTAGTGTCGCCTTGATGCCTGATTTCAAACTGCGTAACACTTCAAATATCTGCTGCGACAGTTCACGTGACGGAGACAGAATCAATGCCGTCGAACCGCTTTTCACCACGTCGGCACAAAGCGGTAGAAGGAAAGCGAGTGTCTTTCCCGAACCGGTAGGAGAGAGTAGCAGGATAGCGTCCTTCTTAGGATAGACCTCCTGCATCTTCACCTGCATTTCGTTTAGCTGGGCAATGCCAGCATTCTTTATATATTCGTTGATCATTTTTGTCTTAACTTTAGTTTGATGTAGATATGTTTATTATTCGTCTGTGCCAAGCCCTTCTTTTTTGAAATAAGCTTCTGCAGAATAAAGAGGGATGTTCATCATCCAACCTTGGTCTTTATATGGAAGCATCGATGCTCGAACTCCAGTCAAGTTGTATTCTTTAAAGTCCTGCGTTATGAATAAACGTAGAGATTTTGCATGTACATTTTCTTCTGCTTTAGCCTCTGTTGGTATGATGCGATTATGACCTTGAACTACAAAATCAAGTTCCATAGTACTATTGTCTTTTGAATAATAAAAGATGTTTTTGTCCATTTCATCATGCACTTCCAACGATTTGATCTGCGAAAGAAGATAGTTTTCTGTGAAAGCTCCTTTGAATTCAGAGAATACATTTGTGCCTATAAGCATTTCACGAGAACGAGCTCCACACATACAAGATAGCAACCCGCAATCCAATAGATATATTTTGAATGTAGAGTCGTCGGAGTAAAATTTTAATGGTTCTTGTGGCTTGGATACTCTGGAAATCTTGTACACTAGTCCGGCATCAACCAACCACTGTATCGCTTTTTCAAAGTCTACTGCTCTAGCACCTTTTTTTATTGCACCAAAGATGAATTTTTTATTTTCTTTAGCCAATTGCGCTGGTATGCTTTCCCACACTTGTCTTATTCTGACAACTTCTGTGCTGGTATGCTTTCCCATATCTTTACTATAGGTTGCTAGTATTGAGCGTTGAACATCTCTTGTCTCTTTTGCATCATGATTCTCCAGCCATGTTGAGACAGCTTCGGGCATTCCACCACAAAAATAGTATTGCCTTAAGTAGTCTATTAGCGAATCATGTTGTATTGTCATTGACTCCCAATCTAAATTTCGTACGGCTTCCGCTAGCATATCTCTGCCATTTGCCATTAAAAACTCATCAAATGTCATGGGGTACATTCTTAAGTCGTTGACTTTTCCTACTGGATAGCTTTCGTCTTTTCTTATTGAGATTCCTAATAATGACCCCGCTACGACAACATGCAAGTCTCGTCTGTCTTCACAAAAGTATTTTAGCGAAGAAATTCCGTTTGGCACTTCTTGAATTTCGTCAAAAAACAATAGCGTTTTTCCAGGAATTATCTTTTGCTCGTTTGCTTGCTCCAATTGGTAAATTATACGGTCCATGTTGAAGTCGACGAACAACGAATCTGCAAATCTATTGTTATGACAATTCACATACAACATATTGCCGAATTCGTTTTTTCCGAACTCTTTTATGATGTATGTTTTCCCCACTTGTCTTGCTCCTAATAATACAAGAGGTTTGTGTTTTGGATTATTTTTCCAACTTAATAACTCCTTGTAAATATTTCTTTTCATTGCTCTTTGAATTGCGTTATGCAAAAGTATTAATAATAAATAGATTATGCAATGATTTTACACTTTTCTTGGGGAACAAATGGCTCGAAATCGCACTTTTCTTGGGGAACAAACGCCCTTAAACTACATTTTTCTTGGGGAACATGTTGTATTAAAGACGCACGACTGTGCGTCTCTACGAGATATACGAATTATGAATTATGCATTATAAATTATGCATTAAGATATATTTCCCCAAACATTCAGCTCTCTTGCCAGGTGTGCGAGCTGGTTGACATAGATTTGATTTTCAGGAGCTTTTAAATCTGGATCGTTGGTGATGATGCTTATCGACGCGTCACGAGCACGCATTAGAATCACGCCGTCGGTAGCGATGTTTGCGATACGCATCTTCATCGGTGTTCCACTCTGTTGTGTTCCCTCGATGTCGCCCTCTCCACGTAAACGAAGATCGGCTTCTGCGATTTCAAATCCATCGTTGGTGCGTGTCATAATCTCCATTCTACGCATTGTCTCTTTGGCAAGTTTGACATCTGTCACTAAGATACAGTAGCTCTGATCTGCACCTCGTCCGACTCGGCCTCTCAACTGGTGTAGCTGGCTCAAACCGAATCGTTCGGCACTCTCAATCACCATCACACTTGCGTTTGGCACATTTACTCCAACTTCAATCACCGTCGTCGCAACCATTATATTGGCTTGACCTGATGCGAATCTCTGCATGTTCTCATCCTTCTCCTCAGGTGTCATCTTGCCGTGAACCATACATATATTATATTGTGGTTGTGGAAACACAGCACAGAGTCGTTCGTAGCCTGCGGTAAGATTCTCAAAATCGAGTTTTTCGCTCTCCTTAATCAACGGGAACACCACATACACCTGTCTGCCTTTGGCTATCTCCATACGCATGAAGTGATAGAGTTTTTCCCTATTGGTATCGTACTGATGAAAAGTCTGAATTGGTTTTCTGCCAGGTGGCAATTCATCAATCACGGAGACGGAAAGGTCGCCATACAATGTCATAGCCAAGGTGCGTGGAATCGGTGTCGCCGTCATCACTAAGATATGAGGTGGAATGGCATTTTTCTGCCATAGCTTTGAGCGTTGAGCCACACCAAATCTATGTTGCTCGTCGATGATTGCCATACCAAGGTTATTAAACACCACGGTATCTTCAAGAATGGCATGTGTGCCGATAAGAATCTGTGTCTCGCCGGATTTCAGCGACGGAAGAAGTTTCTTACGCACTGCCGCTTTGGTGCTACCTGTCAGTAGGGCGACGTTGATGCCGATTGGCGTCAACTGCTTGAAGATAGTCTCAAAATGTTGGTTGGCAAGGATTTCCGTCGGCGCAAGCAGACACGCTTGATAGCCATTGTCGAGCGCCATCAGCATTGTCATTGTGGCGACGAGGGTTTTACCGCTTCCCACGTCTCCCTGAAGCAGACGGTTCATCTGTTTGCCAGTACGCACATCCTCACGTATCTCCTTGATTACTCGTTTTTGAGCACCGGTTAGTGGAAATGGCAGTTGTTTGTTATAGAAGTTGTTGAAATAATCTGCGATACGAGGAAACATGAGACCATGCTCATTGATCTGACGCTTGTAAGCACGCTGCATCTTGAGCTGGATATAGAAAAGTTCCTCAAATTTCAATCTGTATTGAGCCTCAGCCAACGCTTGAGAATTTTCTGGATTGTGGATATTCCAGATCGCGCGGTTGAGCTCCATAAGATTTTCTCGTTCACGGATGTCGGCTGGTAGAGTCTCGTCGAGTGGGGAAGTCTTGAGATTCTGAAGTTCATCCATGATAATCTGTCGCAAACCTGATGAATCAAGGTAATTGCGTTTCATTTTGTCGGACGTATTATACATGCTCATCAGACCATTGGTGAGATGTTTTTTGGATGCCGACTCCATTGTGTCCATCTCCGGATGGGCAATCTGACATTTGCCTCCAAACATTGTTGGCTTGCCGAAGATGATATATTCTTTGTCTTTTTGAATTCTGTCTATGAAATATTGAACACCCTGAAACCACACCAAGGAAATCGTGTCTCTGCCATCTGAAAATTCTGCAGTAAGACGTTGCTGTCTTCCCACTCCGACGGCTTTCATTGAAATCACCTTGCCCTTAATCTGGACGTAGGTGTTGGCTCCGGATATTTCACGGATAGTGTAGAATTTGCTTCTGTCGATGTATCTGTAGGGAAAATAATACAACAAGTCTTCTGGGCGAAACACTTCTATTTCTCCCTTCAACACATCTGCCTTCTTTGGCGAAACACCACGACAGTTGGTCAATTCCCTTGTTCTGTAGAATGCTGTCGACAAAATTATGAACGATTATGCAATTGTAAACTAATGTATAATCAATTGCAAGTTAAACAAAAACTTTTAGATACGCAACCGTATCTTTCAATTTCTCCTATATTAGCATTTCAATTATCAATTATTTATTTCATCGAATTCACGTTATTTAAGAAAAAACTTGTTTTCAACGTTTTCTAACACTTTCATTTGATGTATTGCAATTTTATTCAATTCCATCAGTCTGTCGCTTTGAGTCATTCCTTTCTCTATGAAAACAGCATTGAGGTTTTCCATGTTGGAGAGACAGATCAACTGATTCATCGTTGCATAGTCTCTAATATTTCCCTTTAGCGACGGATTTTGTTCCCTCCACATTTTCGCTGTCATCCCAAACATCGCCACATTTAATACGTCTGCTTCATCCGCATAGATCATGCTTGCCTGAACTGATGTCACGTTTTCTGGAATAAGATTGTCTTTTATAGCGTCTGTATGGATTTTATAATTGATTTTCGAAAGTTCTCGTTTCGCGGACCATCCTAACTGTTTTTGTTCATTCTCTTTAAGTCGCTGGAATTCTTCAATTAAGTAAAGCTTAAATGGCACACTTATAGCAGATCCAAATTCAAATGCTATGTCTCTGAACGCATAAGTTCCACCATATTTCCCTTTTCTTACTACAATGCCAATTGCATTTGTTTTCTCAATCCACTCAGATGCACTCAAAACAAAGTTAGGTAAACCTGCTTGCATTCTAAAGTGGTCAAATTCGACCACTTTAAAATTAGGATTATGCATCAGTTCCCAAGTTCCAAGAAATTCAATTGTATATCTATTTCTAATCCAATTTTTTATTACATCTGCGGCTCTCGATTCTCCTTCTTTGGCATTCGCCATGTCAGTCAATGAAATGTAGTCTTTCTCATCAACGCTTAATACTGTGATTTCTGAATTTTCTACTGTTATTTTTGCCATATTTCGTTTAAAATAATTGGAGATTATATGGCAGTTGTCCAAAATGAGGTTTGTTAAAGTCCCATGTTTAATTATTTGGGTTCTACCCAGCCCACTTACGCAAGCTCGGAAATCGAGCGTATAAAAAAGCGTGTTTGGACAACTCGTATATAATTGCCTATTAATTTTGATTGTTACTAAATCTGTCTTGCTTTATATAAAATTTGTTTCAATAAATGTATTCTTTCTTTACTTTTTCAACATATACTCCGCGATAGCCAAATCCATTGGCGTCGTAATCTTGATATTCTCACGACAACCTTCAGCCAATGAGATTTTGTGTCCGCTATATTCCACCACGCTCGCATCGTCGGTGAACGTCTCGATGAAACCAACTCCGTAGGCTTTCTTCAACAACTGCAAATCAAACACTTGTGGAGTCTGGACAAGTTTCACCATTCTACGGTCGATTTGTGAGTTTTCTCCGTTCTCCGACAAAATACGTACTGAGTCAACCGAATCCACAACTGGCACAACGGCTTTGTCTTTTGCCGCAGCGTCATACAGACGGTTGATCATCTCAGCTGTTGCGAATGGACGAACTCCGTCGTGGACTCCGACGAGAGCATCTCCGTCTTCCTGGATAGTGTTTAATCCGTTAAGCACGGAATGGAAACGCGTCTTTCCACCTTCAACAATAGTGATATCGTCAGTGTTGAACCCATACTCGTTGCAGCATTTATGCCAGTAGTCGAAATGTGTGGCTGGCAAGCAAACGATGATTTTAATCCCGTCGACAGCATTTCTGAAAGCATCGATAGTGCGCAAAAGAATTGGTTTGCCTGATATCGGCAAAAACTGTTTTGGAATTTCCGTACCCATTCTTAATCCTGAGCCTCCGGCCACTATTATCACAAATCTATTCATACTCCACCTAAATTTGCTCAAAAGTATTAAAAAATGCTTACCTTTGCAAAGAATTTTCGAATAGAACTAATTAAGGAGGTTATATGCCATTAAATATACCGAAGGATTTGCCGGCTGTTGATGAGTTGAAGAAGGAAAATATATTCGTCAAAGACTCGATTGAGGCAGCCAACCAGGATATTCGTCCATTGAAGATTGTCATACTTAATCTTATGCCGATTAAGATTACGACGGAGACTGACTTGATCCGTCTGTTGTCTAACTCACCTTTGCAGATAGAGATTGAGTTTATGCAGATTTCAAGCCACACATCCAAGCATACTCCTATCGAGCACATGATGGCCTTCTATAAGAGTTTTGAAGTATTACGAAAAAATAAGTACGACGGAATGATCATCACAGGAGCACCTCTTGAGTTTATGGACTACGAGGAGGTGACATACTGGAATGAGTTGACTGAGATTTTCGATTGGGCTCGTACCCACGTCACATCCACACTTTACGTTTGCTGGGGTGCGTTTGCCGCGTTGTATCATTTCTATGGTATCAACAAAGTGATGAAGGATTCCAAGATTTTCGGAGTGTTTGAGCATAAGATCCTTGAACCGTTGAATCCTATTTTCCGTGGTTTCGACGATACATTCTATGTTCCACACAGCCGTCACTGTACATTGGATAGAAAAGATGTTGAGGCTGTGCCTGAATTGAAGATTCTTGCTGAGGGCGACGTGCAGGGTCCATACATGATGATGGCAAACAACGGTAGAGAGTTTTTCTTGACTGGCCATCCTGAATATGAGCCATATACTCTCGACGCTGAGTACCGACGTGACTTGGCGAAGGAGTTGCCAATAGAGATGCCTGTCAACTACTATAAGGATAATGATCCAGACAAGGGACCTCAGGTGAGGTGGAGAAGTTATGCCAACTTGTTCTATTCCAACTGGTTGAATTATTTCGTTTATCAGATTACTCCTTACGACATTAATTTGGTGAAGTAGGTTTTGTAGAGACGCGAGATCTCGCGTCTTTGCGAATGATTGAAATATAGTATGAAGACGCGAGGTGAAATTCGCGTCTTTTTTTGTTTTGTTGTTTGTTTGTCCTGTTGAAAAAATGTATTTTTGCAGTTGGAATAATGTTTTGGTTAGTCGATTTGGATTAACAAAACGGTACAAAGTATTAATTTAAAAATAACAAATGGCAAAATTCATCGATTTACGATGTGATTTCGGGTTCAAGTACTGTATGTCTGACGAAATCATCATGAAGTCTTTTCTCAATGCGATTTTAGATGGAGACGAAGACACAATCACAAGTGTACAGTTTGAGAATGTGGAGATTCCACGTATGATCAAAGACGAGCGTGGAGTGATTTTTGATATGCTCTGCACAACGGACAAGGGAGACACTATTTTGGTTGAGATGCAAAACTCATATCAGAAGTTTTTCAAGACTCGTGCTAATTTCTACACTTACCATATCTTGCGAAAAAAGGTAGAGCGAGGTGATGAGTGGAAAAAAATGAAACATGACATTTCCAAAATCATCGGAATTTTCATCATGGGAGATGGTTTGGCAGGATTGGACAAAGTGATTACGAAGACAGCGGAGTGTGATTTGGATGATGGTGAAGTATTTTGGGATAGACATCGGAAATATTTTATATCTTTGCCGAAGTTCAAGTTGGATGTCGACAACATCACAACAAAAGACTTATGGATAAATTGCTTAAAAAATTCAGAAAATATGGATCGAATAAGCCCATCAGTATATGAGAGAGCAGATGAAGGTTTGTTGCGTCTGCTTAAAAAAGCCAACATAGCAGCCCTCACAGACGAGGAGCTTGATTACTACGAGGCTAGTATGAAACTTCTTGAGGACGAAATGGATCAGAAAGAAATTGGCATTGAGATTGGTATGGAGAGAGGTATGGAGGAAGGCGGCCGAAAGAAATCCATGCAGATTGCCATTAAGATGAAGAAAGATGGTGTTGATCTTTCTGATATTTCTAAGTGGACTGGCTTAGAAATTGAAGAAATTGAAAAATTGTAAATCAGACGACTCTATTTAGAGTATATGACATTAGGGGTTGGTTTGTAATCAGCCCCTTTCTATTTTCTGGTTATAATAATCATTTGATTAATTGATAAATGCTGTAAAATTTGTAATTTTGCACTCCGAAAAACGAAATGAAGATGTTAGATATAGTGTCAATACGCAAGGATTTTCCGATTCTGGGACAAGAAATCTACGGAAAACCATTGATTTATTTCGATAATGCGGCCACAACTCAGAAGCCGCAGGTGGTGCTTGACACTATTGTCGGCAACTATTCCACACAAAATGCCAATATCCATCGTGGTGTCCACTTCTTGAGCCAGGCTGCTACTGTCGCTCATGAGGAGGCTCGTGCGACGGTGCAGAAATTCATCGGAGCAGAGAAGTCATGTGAGATTGTCTTCACTCGTGGCACTACTGAGGCTATCAACCTTGTGGCTGACTCTTTCGTGAGAAGCCAGTGCGTCGACGGTGATGAGATTATTGTGTCGGAGATGGAACACCATTCTAACATTGTGCCTTGGCAGCTTCAGCAGCAGAGAAAGGATATTAAGATTAAGGTGATTCCGTTTGATGAACGTGGACATCTTCAGATTGAGAAACTTGAGGAGTTGATCACATCACGTACTAAACTTATCTCTGTGGCTCACGTATCTAATACTCTTGGTACAGTCAACCCAGTGGAGGAGATTGTGAAGATCGCTCACTCTCATAATGTGCCTGTCCTTGTCGACGGTGCTCAGTCTACTCCGCATATCAAGGTGGATGTTAAGAAGATGGATGTGGATTTCTTCGTCTTCTCTGGTCATAAGGTTTACGGTCCGACAGGTATCGGCGTCCTTTATGGTAAAGAGGCATGGCTTGATAAACTGCCTCCTTATCAGGGTGGTGGTGAGATGATCAAGAATGTCCATTTCTCTGGCACAACATTCAATGAATTGCCATTTAAGTTTGAGGCTGGAACTCCAGATTATATTGGTTCAACTGCTTTGGCTGCGGCACTCAACTATGTCTCTGCAATCGGTATGGACGAGATCCATGCTTACGAGGAGTCGTTGCGCATCTATGCGGAGGAGAAGATGAAGGAGATCGACGGAATGAGATTCATTGGTGAGAATGACCAGAAGAGCGGTTTGGTATCGTTCTTGGTTGGCAATATTCATCCGTACGACGTCGGAACACTTTTGGATAAGTTGGGAATCGCTGTCCGCACAGGTCATCATTGTGCAGAACCTGTGATGCAACATTTTGGAATTGAAGGAACGGTGCGTGCATCGTTTGCTTTATACAACACAAAGGAAGAGATTGATTCATTCGTAGCCGGATTGGTGAGAGTGGCGTCAATGTTTAATAGAAAGAAGAAATGAGTTTGATTGACGAAAGAGAAGAGGAGATCATTGAAGAATTCTCATTCTCAGATGATTGGTTGGATATTTACCAGTTGATTATAGATAAGGGTAACGACGGTGCGGGAATCGACGCTCGTTACAAGGATGACAGCCACTTGATTGAAGGCTGCCAGAGTAAAGTGTGGGTGAATGCAGAGCTTGTCGACGGTAAGGTTTACTATCAGGGAGAGAGCAACACTGAGATTGTCAACGGAATTGTATCTATTCTTGTGTATATTTTGTCGGGCAACGAGCCTCAGGAGATTCTTGACGCTCAGCTAACTTTCATCGACAAGATTGGTTTGCAGGAGCACCTTACTCCAACTCGTTCCAACGGTATGTTGGCGATGATCAAGCAGATGAGATTGTATGCTATGGCATTTGCCGCACAGCAACAGAAATAAGACTCCCAAAAATAGATTATTATGTTTGAAGTGATAAAAAACGCCCTTTGTCCGCTATTTCTAATTCATGCGGCAGTGTTGCTGGTGTTGGGGATAAAGGCAGCGTTTCTCACTCATGGGTTTCATCGCGTCGACCTATTAATCTACCTTATTTGTGTGACGTTGGCTGGGGGCTATTTCGCAGCCGACTTGGGAGTTGATGCTATCGCAGTCAATTCCGTCTTCAACCTTATTTTTTCAGCCTGCATGCTTTATTATTTAGGCGCTGATTTGAAGTGGACTACAATTCTAAGCATTCCATTTTGTTTGGTTACAGCAGGTTTGGCTTGGTTGATGTGATTCTTTTGAATTTTATATTTTTTATGAATAACAAAAAAGAGGGTGTATCAAAATTGATATGCCCTCTTTTCGTATTTAAAAATCAACGAAAAAATGCAACAAAGCCCCAACTTTCTCAAGCTGGGGCTTTGTTGTCTCATAAAGATTTTGTATCTTTATGGAAACCAATAATT
>JAZUGF010000041.1:0-86394 GCA_045641065.1 Paludibacteraceae bacterium
GTCGAAAATGCTGATTTTTAGGCCGTCTACGACAGCATCGACAACTCTGACGGGATCGTTCTCGTCTATATCTTTATCCAGCCTCTCAGGAAAAAGTAGCATTTGTTTGGGATTGTAATCCCTAAAGTGTAATTTTGTAGCCATTAAATTATTGGTTTCCATAAAGATACAAAATCTTTATGAGACAACAAAGCCCCAGCTTGAGAAAGTTGGGGCTTTGTTGCATTTTTTCGTTGATTTTTAAATACGAAAAGAGGGCATATCAATTTTGATACACCCTCAAGGTTTCGTTTTCGTTATCGTCTATATAGATGTGCTACAGCAGCGTCGATTTCATCCCACATCATACGGTTGAAATCCTCGACCTCACGTGGAGTAGGAAGATATCCGTCTTTCTTGATGCGGTTAAGTGCCTCGAATCTAGACATGATCTTATCAGAACAGATGACCTTTGCTAAATAAGCCTTCTCTTCATTGTCAATCAAAAGAACTTGTGGATACCAGTTTGATAGCTGATACCAATTGTTTTCAATCCAACCCTGGTTGCGGAAGTAATTGCGGTTGGCCTCTGCAATCTGCTCAAGTCCCGCGTCGTAACGTCTTTGATCAAATCCCTGTGCGGAGATAGATGCAAGCCCACAGAACAAAGACAATATCAATAAAACTATTCCTTTTTTCATAGCAGTAAAATTTACGTTTTTCAAACTCATTTCAATTTCTAATACAAAGTAAAACAAAAATGTGCAGAGAGAATATGGATTTAGAAAATTTAACCTTGTATTAAGGAAAATTTAGGTTTCAAGTTTAAGGTTATTCCAATTATTTAAATTTACAGGGATTTCTTATGATAATTAGAAATAATATGTATTTTTACACCCACAAGGATTTTATGGACTAATAAATAATATCTACCATGAAAAAAGTTACTATGATGAGTGCTGCCATCTGTGCGATGGCTTTGATGACACCAGAGATTCAAGCTCAAGGATTTTTGAATAGTCTTAAAGACAGAGCTGTCGATAAAGCTAAAGAAAGAATTTCAGACAAAGTTTCTGATAAGGTCGACAGAGAGGTTAGTGATGCTGCCGACAATGTTTTGGACGGCAAGAAGAAAGACAAGAAATCTAAGAGTGAGAGTAATAGCGAAAATAGTAGTGCGAAAAATGAGATTTCTAATGCTGCACCTACTATCAATACTTCTACTGATTTTAAGCGAGGTGAAAAAATCTTGTTCCAAGATGATTTTAAGAATGAGAAGATAGGAGAGTTCCCTTCAAAGTGGGATCTTCTTGACGGTAAAGCTGAAGTGAAGAAGGTGGGTGACCATATGACAATGGAAGTTACCAACAATGGTTTTGTCACTCCACTTGTAAAACAACCAGGTGCTTATCTTTCAGAGCAGTTCACAATTGAATTCGATTTCTACTTTTGGGCAGACGCGAAGGAAAATGTCGGTTTGAACGATCTTAAACTTATATTGATGGGATCTAATGAACGTAATAAGTATGACTTGGATCCTGAAAGTGGAGACTGTATCTTTAATGGACTATTTACAGTTTGTGGTGCACAAGATAAGAGTTATACATATAAAGCTACAAGTGGTAAGGCAATCAACACAACTTACAACCATACTCTTTCAAATGGTTGGCACACTGTACAGGCATCTTTCAACCAGCGAGCATTTAAAATGTATATCGATGGCAACCGTGTAGTGAACCTTCCTAACATGAAGCAGCCAACTTGGTTTGGATTCCAAGTCCCATTTGATTATGAGAACCTCACATTTATTAAGAATGTAGTTGTGGCTCAGGGTGCTGTCGAGCTATACGGTCGTAATGCTACTGATATTGACAAGGCAATGGCTGAGACTGGTCAGTTTGTCACTAACAATATTCTTTTCGCTACTGGTAAGGCAGACATCAAACCAGAGTCTATGGCGGAGATTCAAAGAGTCGCAGACTATATGTTAAAGAATAAGAGTGCTCGTTTTGAGGTTCAGGGTCATTGCGACAACCAAGGTACAAACGAGGTCAACGATCCACTTAGCCAGAAGCGTGCTGAGGCTATTGTGAATGCACTTGTCAAACTTGGTGTTGATGAGTTCAACCTTAAACCTGTTGGAAAGGGTTCACATGAGCCTGTTGCTGACAACAAGACAGAGGAGGGAAGAGCGAAGAACCGTCGAGTTGTATTTATAAAGAGATAATTATATGAGAAAAATTATAATTTCAGCGTTGTTCTTCCTATCAGGAATGACGATGCAAGCACAGACATCTGCAGAGTCTATAATTGGTATGTGTCCAACAATGCCGTCGGACCATGATATCGCAGTTTATATGGTGACTGGTGACAATTCCGCAGTCAAGACATATTTCCAGCAATTGGCTGAGGCTAATCGTAAAGCAACTTCTGCTGCCATGACTGAGTATGGTAAAGTGGACTATGCTAAGGAACAATCCAACATTGAGAAGAAGCAGAAACAAATTATGGATAAGCAGGCCAAACGAATTGAAGCAGGTCAACGTATGCAGAAATTCATGGCCACTCTTACTCCTGAGCAGATCCAGAAGTTGGAAAGTTGCAAAAAGGAGGAAGATGGAATGAAATATCTTGCAAGTATTGGAAAACTTGAGGAATTCCAGAAAGCCATGCAGGGCGTGGAGGATGCAGGAGTTGACTCACCAGTAGATCAGAATGATATGGAGATTATGAAGAGAGATCTTTCAGCTGAGGTAGCTGCAGCAAATGCTCCTGTTTACGAACTTAGCGATAAACTTCGTCAGTTGAATGAAGGATTAGAGGATAAGGCATCTGAAACTCAATCAAAGAGTCAGATGGCTCACGCTGACAATGGAGGAAAAGCTGGTGCTTGGGATTTGAAGGCTGTAGAGACAGATATGATTGCATTCTGGGAAGGACATGTAGCTGATCGTAAGAAAGTGCTTATCGATTACATGCAGGCCATCCGTAATTCAATACCTGTTGCCAAGATGGTTGACAATAAGCAGAATGCTCAGCGCAGAATGACTGGCCAGAGCCCTCTTACTGCATTGGAAAGTTCTGAATGGACAAAAGCGATGGAGTATCTAAATGCTGCTAAGGATATTTTCCCTGGCAATAGCAGATCTTCAGAGGTAGAGGAAATGATGGAAAATAATTAAAGACTAAACTAAATAAAAATCTTATGAAAAAAATCATTTGGGGATTAATGTGCGCATCTACACTATTCATCAGCTGTGGAGATGATGAGGATGAGAATGAAAACTCAAACCCACAGAACACAAACCAGAATACCGACAACGGTAAACCAGAAGAAAAGCCGGCAGATGGTTCTGTCGACGGTGCAGCATGTCTTGCAAACTTGAAGAAGGATTACAACATTGATGTTAAATTGCCTTCTACTTCTGAAATTTCCCTATTCAGCAGTTTTACTTATCGTTGGTCAGTTGTTGTCAAGAGTACTAATACCAAAAATGATGCTCTTGAAGTAGCGAACGCTATTTTTAATCAAACAAAGACTTTGGCGACAGATGGATTGTACACAGGTTCTTATGACTACGATGAAACAACTAACAAGACTGTATTCGTTAAGGATGAGGATATCACAACATTGGATGAGGCGATGACGATGGGATATGGAGAATACGCTCAGTATACTTGGTATTACAAGTCAGCTAATGGTCATCTAACTGAAATTTTCATAGATTTCAACGGGGTTAATGGAGAATACACTATTGGTGTGAATTAATTTATACCGATCATTTTTAAGACTCCGACTGCATTTTTTGTAGTCGGAGTCTTTTGTTTAAAACCTCATTTTTTAATGCTCGCCCTTTGGGCTCGCGTTGGGAGAGGGTTAGGGCGTTCCGCCCTTAACAATCCTCACACATACCTCAAAACCACCATTCGCAACTTCATACATTTAATTTCGGCGAATTTTTTACGCATATACTTTTGAATTCAAAGAAAATTATGCGTAATTTGCAGAATAATTGTGTATAATAATATAAGAATATGGATCAATTGAAGAGAAGCCTAGGGGCTATTTTGGTTTTGTTGGGAGTTGTTCTATTGGCTGTTTACGCTTTCGCTGGTTTGACAGACAATATCGTATTGGTGTTGGCAGCTATCTTGTTTGTTGCAGGTCTTGGCTCATACATCTTCCTTAACAAACTATTCATCGGAAACGGAAAATAATAATTAGTTCCCTTTAAATTACGGATATGGCTACAAAGTTGTGGGACAAAGGCAAGGCTACAAACGCAGAGATTGAGAAGTTTACGGTTGGTAAAGACCGTGAGATGGATTTGTACTTGGCTGAGTGTGATGTGTTGGGCTCAATGGCTCATATCACTATGTTGGAGTCGATTGGCTTGATCGCCAAGGATGAGCTTCCAGTGTTGCTTGCGGAGTTGAAAAAAATCTATTTGGCTGCACATCGTGGAGATTTTGTAATTGAAGAGGGAATAGAGGATGTTCATTCTCAGGTTGAGCTTATGCTTACGCGTAATCTTGGAGACTTGGGAAAGAAGATCCATAGTGGTCGCTCACGTAACGACCAAGTTCTTGTCGACATGAAGTTGTGGACAAGAGAGCAGATCAAGAGTGTTGTTGAGGCTGTTGAAGGATTGTTCAACGTGTTGATTCAGCAGAGTGAGAAGTATAAGAATGTACTTCTTCCTGGTTATACTCACCTTCAGATTGCAATGCCATCGTCATTCGGCCTATGGTTCGGAGCTTACGCTGAGAGCCTTGCTGATGATATGGAACTTTTGCTTTCAGCTTGGAAGGTGACTAACAGAAATCCTCTTGGTTCGGCTGCAGGTTATGGTTCGTCGTTCCCATTGAACCGTCAGATGACTACTGACTTGTTGGGATTTGATACTATGGACTATAATGTGGTGTACGCACAGATGTGTCGTGGTAAGATGGAGAAGACAGTTGCTTTTGCTTTGGCAGGTATTGCTGCTACTCTATCTAAGTTGGCTTTCGACGCTTGTATGTTCACATCACAGAATTTTGGATTTATCAAACTTCCAGACGAGTGCACAACAGGATCAAGTATCATGCCGCACAAGAAAAACCCAGACGTATTTGAGTTGACTCGTGCTAAATGCAATAAGATTCAGAGCCTACCGTCGCAGATCATGATGCTTATCAATAATCTACCAAGCGGTTATTTCCGTGATTTGCAGATTATTAAAGAGGTATTCATGCCATCATTCGGAGAGTTACTTGATTGTATCAAGATGACTACTCATATTATGAGCGACGTGAAGATCAATGAGCACATTCTTGATGATCCTAAGTACGACTTCATCTTCAGTGTCGAGGAAGTTAACCGATTGGCTCTTGAAGGAATGCCATTCAGAGATGCTTATAAGAAGGTGGGATTGGCTTGCGAGGCTGGAGAGTTTAAGCCTAACAAGAATATCAACCACACTCATCAGGGAAGCATTGGCAACCTTTGTAATGAAGGTATCACAAAACTAATGAATAAGACTATATCGGAGTTTAATTTCGATAGAGTAGAGGTAGCCAAGGAAAAATTGTTGGCTATTTAATACAAATTATAACAAAGAATTTAATGACAGTAGATACAAAGACTCTTCTTCAAAAAATAGTTGAGGGAATGCAGGAACGAAAGGCTAAGAACATCGTTACTGTAGATATGACTGAGTTGGAATCATACAGCTGCCCATATTTCGTGATTTGCAACGGTAATTCTAACACTCACGTTGTCAGCATCGCTGATTCAGTGAAGCATTATGTTAGAAGTGAAATCAGAGTTCATTCCATCGTTTCGGATGGTTATGAAAATGGTCAGTGGATTGCTATTGATTATGGAGAGGTTATCGTTCACGTTATGCTACCAGAAATGCGCGAGTTTTACCGCATTGAGGAGCTATGGGAAGACGCGAAGATTACTGAAATACCTGATTTAGACTAATTTATATGGCTCAAGAGAATAATAACAGACCAAAAATGCCAAATTTTAAGTCATCATCCAGCCTTTATTGGTTGTACGGCTTGGTTGCGGTCTTTTTGGTAGGAATTTATTTTTCAGACGATAATCACACAACAAAGGAGATAGGCTACAACGAGATCAAGTATCTTGTGGAGACTAATTCTGTCTCAAAGATTTCCGTCATCACAAACGAAAAGTACGCTGAGGCTACAGTGAAGGAAGGAAAGATGCGCAATGCATTCGGATCCGATTCTACAAAGTATGCTGCTAATCCAAAAGTTCATGTGAAGATTCCTTCAGCAGATCGCTTTACAGAGGATTTGACTGAATGGCAGAAGGGAGAGAACGTTGAAAAAGTTGATCTTTCATTCACTGAAGAAAGCAGTTTCTTCCAAGGATTCCTTTACACATTTGGACCATTCATTCTTCTTGTTTTCTTCTGGATATTCATGATGAACAGAATGGGAAGCGGTGGAGCAGGCCCAGGTGGAGTGTTCAATGTAGGAAAGAGTAAAGCTCAGTTATTTGAGAAAGGCAACAATCCTAACAAGGTGACTTTCAAGGATGTAGCCGGGTTGAGCGAAGCTAAACAGGAGATTGAAGAGATTGTAGAATTCCTTAAGAATCCATCTCGTTATACTGAACTTGGAGGTAAGATTCCCAAAGGTGCAATTCTAGTTGGACCTCCAGGAACAGGTAAGACTCTTCTTGCAAAGGCTGTGGCTGGTGAGGCAGATGTACCATTCTTCTCATTATCTGGTTCAGATTTCGTAGAGATGTTTGTCGGAGTAGGTGCGAGCCGTGTAAGAGATTTGTTCCGTCAAGCTAAAGAGAAAGCTCCATGTATCATTTTCATCGATGAGATTGATGCAATTGGTAGAGCTCGTGGAAAGAATGCAAGTATGGGAGGTGGTAATGATGAGCGTGAAAGTACTCTAAACCAGCTTCTTACAGAGATGGATGGATTTGGCACTAATTCAGGTGTCATCCTTTTGGCAGCGACTAACCGTGTTGATATTCTTGATAAAGCATTGGTTCGTGCCGGACGTTTTGATCGTCAAATTCACGTCGATCTTCCAGATGTTCACGATAGAAAGGCAATCTTCAATGTTCATTTGGCAAAATTAAAACTTGCTGAAGACGTGGATGTAGAATTCTTGTCACGTCAGACTCCTGGATTCAGTGGAGCTGATATCGCTAACGTTTGCAACGAGGCAGCTTTGATTGCTGCACGTCGCAACAAAAAGCAGGTAGAAAAAGACGATTTCCTAAGTGCTGTCGATAGAATCATCGGTGGTTTGGAAAAGAAAAATAAGATCTTCACTCGTGAAGAGAAATGGGCTGTTGCTGTTCATGAAGCAGGACACGCTACAATCAGCTGGATGCTTCAGTACGCCGATCCTTTGGTAAAGGTTACAATCGTACCACGTGGAATGGCTCTTGGTGCTGCATGGTATTTGCCAGAGGAGAGACAGTTGATTACAAAGGAAAACCTTCTTGATAAGATGTGTTCTCTTCTTGGAGGTCGTGCTGCAGAAGAGTTGACTCTTGGTTCTGTCGGTACAGGAGCTTTGAATGACTTGGAGCGCACAACTAAGCAAGCTTATGCAATGGTAGCATATTATGGTATGAGTGATAACCTTAAGAATATGTGCTACTATGATTCTCAGGCTGATTACTCTTTCACTAAACCATATTCAGACGATACAGCAAAACTTATCGATGATGAGGTTAAGGCATTGATTGATTCTCAATATGAGAGAGCTAAGCAAGTGCTTCGTGAAAATGCTGAAGGTCATCGTCAGTTGGCTGAACTTCTTGCTGAACGTGAAGTTATTTTTGCTGATGACCTAGAAAAGATCTTTGGAAAGCGTAAGTGGGAGTCACGTAACGACGAACTTATGCGTGAGAATGAAGCAAAAAAGGAAGAAACAAAGGGTGAATCGGAAAACTCAGAAGAAGTAAAAAGTGAAGAGGCTAAAATGGATTCTGAGCTACCCGATGTAGATGTTGAAAAAACTAAAGAAGAATAATAATTAGATGCATACGCTTGATAAAAGCGTATGCTCTTTTTATAGGCTACCTGATTAAAGATTTAATATTTATTTTGTTAAACAAACGAACTTATTGCTATGACTATAAAAAGATTACTTTCACTTTTATTCTATTTTGCCTTTGCTTTTACAGCAATAGCGCAAGGGTACACTGTCAAGGGTAAGGTTATTGATGCCAAGACAGGTGAGACTATTCCGTATGCAAATGTTGAGTTGAAAACAGCTGATGGATCCAAGACAGTCCAAGGAATGTTCACTGGTGATGATGGACGTTTCTTGATGGAAGGAGTCGCTGAAGACAAATATCAGCTTATCATCTCTTTCATGGGTTATTCCGATTATAATGGAAAAATCACACCCGAGATATTGAAACGAGAGGGTGGTGCGAAACTAACTGTAAAATTACATGAAGACGTCGCTCTTTTGAGCCAGGTTGAGGTTGTCGGTACACGAACACAGCTTCAGATGGATGTTGACAAGAAGACATTCTTAGTCAACGAAGGAGCAGCTTCTGTAGGAGTATCTGCTACTGATGTGCTTCGTGATATTCCTACAGTCGACGTGGATATGGAAGGAAACATTTCACTTCGTAACAATGAGAACGTTGAGGTATTCATCAACGGTAGAAGTGTCGGACTTTCTGGTGATGCTCAAGGTGAGTTGCTAGAACAGTTCCCTGCTGGAAGTATTGAGAAAATTGAGGTTATCACCAATCCATCATCAAAATATTCTGCAGAAGGATCTGCTGGAATCATCAATATCGTATTGAAACAAGATGCACCTGCTGGAGTATTTGGAAATGTGACAGCAGGAATTCAGTATCCAACTCAGGGAAAAGTTGGCGGTAATCTTGGAGCGTCAGTTAATGTTACAAAAGGCAAATGGACTATCCTATCTGCTTTGGGATACCAGCGTCGAACTTTCAGAGGTACAACTTTTACAGACCGTGAACAATATTTCAATGAGGATTCTGTATTTAATGTGACTGATGGAGGAAGAGATTTCATTATCAATTCATATTTTGCCAGACTAGGTTTAGATTATAAGATAAACGACAAAAATAGAGTTGGATTGTCTGGCGTCTTATCACTTGGAAAGAATAGAAGAAATGAGGCTATCGATTATAATTTCGGACGTATTGAGAATGGAAGCAGAATAGATACTGCCTATTCTTCAAGAACAGCGGATGCAAAGAGCCCTAGAAATATGTATACTGTAAAGTTTGATTACACTCATACTTTTTCTGAAGGCAAAGAGCTATCGTTCTTAGCCCAAACATCCTACAATGATCAAAATCATGAAGCAACTTACTATCAGTCGCGTTATGACATGTATGACAGATTGTTGAGCCGTTCTGAACAGTTACAAACTAACAATCGTGCGATCAGAAAAAATCAGTTGTCTCTTGATTATAATTCTAAGGTTGGAAAATTCAGCAACTTAGAATTAGGAATAAGTATGGATTTCTCAAACGAAAGAAATGATGCGAAGAGCTTTGAAAGATCGAATGCTTCGCATGAATATGTGAGTCAGGATAATTTGACAAACGATTTTGAGTATATCCAGAATGTCTATGCATGGTATGGAATGTGGAGCGGAAAGTTCAAGAGACTAGGGTATAAAGTTGGTTTGAGAGGAGAATTGTCAGATGTGTCTTGGATACAGCATAATACAGGTGCTTCTGACGATTTAGATTCATATGGAAATCTTTTCCCATCATTGTTCCTTTCATATAATGCGACGGAGAACGACGAGATTCAGTTCAGTGCCATCAGAAGAATCTCTCGTCCACGTGGCTGGACATTGAATCCAAATCCTAACATGTCCGACTCTACCTCTATCCGTTATGGAAACCCAGACTTGTATGCTGAGGAGGCATTTTCAGGAGAGATGAATTATCTACACACAACACCAAAGGGACATGTGTATACATTGTCTGCTTATTATAAGTTTACGGATGATGTGATTGAGCAGTATAGTTGGACAGAGATGTCTGGAAATTCAGCGATTTTAAAAAGCACGTTTGCCAATTTGAATCGTTCACATTCTACAGGATTCGAGTTTATTGCAAAGAACAAGTTTAAGCCTCTAACACTGACAACAAATGTGAATTTGTATTATTTCAATCTTGTTGGTGGAGAGACATTCATTGAAGTGCCAGACGCATCGGGTGTAATGACAAGAAGAGAGTTGACATTGAAAAAGCGTGGCGGTTGGAGTTGGGATTTCAAGGAGGGAGTTGATTTCCGTTTGCCAAAGGGAATTACAGGACAGTTCACATTTAATTTCCGTTCTCCAAGGGTAGCTGCTCAGGGAAAAAGTCAAAATTCATATTTCATGAATATTGGATTTAAACGTCAGTTCTTTGATAAGAAGTTGTCATTGGCATTTAATGTCCGAGACATTCTTAACTCAAACAAGAGAAATATGGAAACATGGTCGGAATCGTTCCATCAGATTTCAAAAACATCTCGTAATGGAAGAACGTTTAATTTGAATGCTTCTTATTCGTTTGGAAACAATAATAACAAGAGTGGCAAGAAGGGTAAAGACGGTAAGTCTGGTGGAATGGATGATGATATGAATTTTGATGATTTTTAATATAAATGTAGAGACGGGGCTCGCCCCGTCTTTTTATGTGAACAAACAATGAATATAGAGATAGAAAGAAAATTTTTGATGGCCGACGAGACATGGCGTGTCGAGGCAGGAGAGGGAGTCCACTATGCTCAAGGCTATCTTAATAAGAAGGGTAATACGGTGAGAGTTAGAATAGCAGGAGAGAAAGGTTATCTTACGATTAAGAGCAAAACTCAGAGTTTCAGCCGTATGGAATTTGAGTATGAAATTCCCGTCGACGACGCGAAAACTATGATGCAGTTGAGTCAGACACCTGTCGTAGAGAAGTATCGTTATAAGATCAAGAGAGGAAAGCATACGTGGGAGATTGATGAGTTTCTTGGAGACAACCAAGGTTTGATAGTGGCTGAGATAGAGTTGGAGAGTGAAGCTGAGACATTCGAGAAACCGACATGGATAGGAAAGGAAGTCACAGCGGACAAGAGATATTATAATTCTCATTTGGCGGAGAATCCGTTTAAGAATTGGGAGCAATTGTAATTCACAGTTTTTAATTCATAATTCATAAAGACGTAGCAAATAATGCTTCGTCTTTTTTATGCTATATAAATGCGAATGATCAATTTGAAGTTCCAAACTGACCATTCGCATGCTTATGGATTATTCCAGAATTTTGTTGTGACATATATACCAGTCTCTAAGAAGAAAATACATATTTATGCACAATTATGCATATGCGTATAAACTTCCATATTATGTCAATCAACATGAAATTAAGTATTGTTAACATTTTTTATGTCAAAAAACACATAATTGTGGATTTTTAATTAAGAAAGTTATTAACTTTGCATTAATTTATATTGTATTATAGCATAAAATTGTATGATAATGAAAACTTAATTGAATTTTATTCAAGATAAAGTGCTAGTATACAATATATAATAACATATATGCAAAAAGTATTTTTCTATTGAAAAAACAGAAATTATGAAATATATACTGAACTCTAAGTGCAAAAATTTTGCAGGTATGAGAAAACAAATTGTTAAGTCCTTAATGGCATTGTTGGCGGCAATGACCTGTGTGTCGTCATATGCAGAAATCGTCTTTCCTGAAATTGAAACGGGATGGGTTTATGATGCAGAGTGGCATTATGTTCTAACTGAAGGAACAGCAGAGAATGGTTATGAGTGGCAATGTAAAGGACCAGGAGGACAATGGCTTTCTACAGCTAAATGGCGTCCTCAGACGAGGGTAAGTTGTTCGGGTGTCGAAGATCAAACTTTTGCTTATCAATTATACACTAGAAAGGGATATGCTAGTATTGACGGAAATGTTGATGGATATTGTTATGTAGACCTTGGTTTGCCAAGTGGAACATTATGGGCATCTTATAATCTAGGAGCAGTATCACCTGTAGAAGGAGGTAAATTTTATCAGTGGGCATCAACTGCAGAATATGAGCAGTATAGTTCAGATGCAATCTATGAATATGTAAATTCAAAAGGAGAATATACTAAATATATTTCTCCTGATGCAGATTTAGCAAATGCGGATTACTCTCAAATACAGGCATCAGATGATGCAGCGACACAAAAATGGAGTAGTTCATGGCAAATACCATCTAATGAACAATGGGCAGAATTGACTAATAATTTGACATGGTCATGGACTTCTGATTATAATGAAACAGGTATAGCTGGTGCCATAGGTCAAGCAAAGAATGGTGCCATCATCTTTTTCCCTGCAGGTCCAAATAAAGATGGAGAACGTTATTATTGGAGTAGAGATCTTTCTTTAAAATACCAATCAGTCGAGAGTAATCTTGGTTGTATGCAGATAATTAGCAAGAATGTATATTCAAATCTGTCTAATTATCGTTTGGTTACAAATCGTGAAATGACAACAAATATACGTCCAGTTGTTAAGAAGACAGCTAGTACAAAGCTTGTTCCTGCGAATTATGAGTGGTGTCCTGAGGTTTCAAAGAGAGTTATCACTATTTCTGGATGGAAAAATAGAGAGTTTACATATAATGGAAATTATCATGTAGCTGAGCCTATAGTTGAAGATGAAGTATTTATCAAGGAAAATACTCCAGATGACCCAGATTTTTTCACTCCTCTTTTATTGGTTAAGCCTGAAAATAAGAAAGTTGGTACTTATACAGTGACAGCAAGCTTGAATAGTAATCATACTTATTCAGACAATTATATTTTAGCAGATAAAAATCTAACTTCTAGTTATACTATTAATGAAGTAGAGGTTCCTGCATGGGAATGGAAGTATCTATCTTTTACCTATGATGGATCAGCTCATGGACCAGAAATTAATTTCCATACAAGTTGGAAGGTTAAGAAATCAAATGGCGACTATGAAGATGTATCAGTAAAGTATACTATTAAAGACGAAAATGGTAAAGTAGTAGAAGAAGCTATTATGCCAGGTACGTATACTGCAACTGCTTATTTGGATGGAGAAGATAAGTCTAACTATGGGTTTAAATCGACAGCAAAGCTTCAAGAGACTTTTGTTATTAAAAAGAGAACCCCTGTTTGTGAAAGTCCAAAAGGTGTAGAAGATATTACATATGATGGAAAATCACATACTCCATTTCAGGTAGCTACTGAAAGTTCAACTAGTACTCCTGGACATTGGGAATATTATACATGTTCAATGCCACTGACTCAAACTTTATCTGAGATTTTTTCTGATTATTCTAAATTCTCGGAAAAAGTACCTACGGTAACAAATGCAGGTAATTATAGAACATATTTCATATATGTCCCAGATGATGATGTTATCTATGAACCAAACACTTGGAGCAAAAATTCCCTAAGTTTCGAAATTAAGCCTAAGGAAATTGAATTAATATGGTCTCCTACGTCTAAACTTTTCGAATATGATGGAAAAGCAAAGGTGCCGACAGCTAAGTTCAAAGAAGGGGATATAGTATCAGATGATAAAGTAAATGTAGTTGTTAGTGTGTCTACAGAGGCAATAGAGCCTAAAAAAGAAGGCTCTTATATAGCAACTGCTACTTTGACAGGAGTATCAAAGGATAATTATAAGATATCCTCGGATTTTGAAACATTTGATTTTAATATCCTTCAAGGAAATATCCCTTATGATTATGTATTTCCAGAAATAAAGAAAGATCTTGTCTATAATGGTAAAGATCAGGATTTGCTTATCGCGGGAACAGCAGGATCAGTTGATGGAACATGGATGTATTCTTCAGATGGAGGAGTAACATTTTCTAAAGAAATTCCTACAGGAAAGAATGCAGATATCTACAAGAATATTACGTTTAAGTTTGTTCCAAAAGATAATAACTATTCTGAAGTAATTTGCTCGTATTATTCTGCAGAGATAAAACCTAAAGAAATTACGTTTACCACACATTCTTATGTGGAAGACGATATAAACATGACATCGTTTGTATACAACGGAACAGGGCAGATGCCGGTTTTAAAAGAGATTAAAGGAAAAATAGGATCGGATAAAGTAAATGTTGTGTTTGTTGGTGATGCTCAAACTAATGTAGGATATGACTATTCAGTCACTGCTAAATTGACAGGAGATGATAGTGAAAACTATAAGCTTGCTACCGATGTGGTACCATTCAGAATTACAAGAAAAAGACTTTCTGTTGAATGGGGAAATACTACTTTGATATATTCAAGTACTGCAGGAGCAAGAATTCCAGAATATACACTTGATGGTGTTATAGATGGTGACGAAGTGAATATTATTGAGTCTGGACAAGAGTCAAAGGTAGGAGGTCCTTATACAGCTACTTTGAAGTTGTCCAAGACTGCAAATTATAAGTTCAATGAAGATATTTCGACTGAGGTAGATTTGTATAATATTACTACTAAAGAATTCTATATTAAGGAACCAACAACCCAGCTTAATCTTACATTGTCAAGAGAGAATTTTGAGCAAGGATTCCCTGTGACTTCAGTTAAATTGGATGGAAATACATGTAAGGCAGATGTGACTTATACTTATTATACAGATAAGGATTTTACAGTTAAGACAACTGTAAAAGATAATGGTGCAGATGTTGCAGGAGGCAGTCCAACACTTGGAGATTCAGAGAATGGAGGTAAGACCTATTATATTAAGGCTGTTGTGGCAGCAACAGACAAATGTGAAGGTGGAGAGGCTACTACTTCATTCAGAATTACTAATACATTTGGTAATGAAGTAAAGACACCTGGTGTAAAAGATGAATTACCTTATATTGGAGAAGAACAACCATTGTACGTATCTAAGGGAAGTTCGACTATTGATGGTACGTTTGTTTATGTAAAACAAAAGCCAAACACAGATGCTCCAAAACCAAGTGAATATACTACAAGTATTCCTCAGGCAAAAGATGTAGCTAAATGGATTGTAAAATATATATTCACTCCAGACGATACAAAGAATTATTCAGTTTTATCTGGTGCAAGTTTTGTTGATATCGTTCCTGCCGAGCTTACTATTACTTGGCCAAAAACCGAATTGACATATAAGGAAGGTGTTGCACAGGCACCAGAACCTGTAATATCTGGAGCTAAGGGTACAGATAAAATCACTTATACTGTAACAGGTAAGGAGACAAAAGTAGGTAATGGTTATGTGGCAACTATAGTCTTGGATGATGATTATAAAAATAACTATACAATTAAATCAGGAGAGACTACAAAGTTTACAATTGTGCCTGCTACAAGTGCTTTGACACTTTCATTGTCAGTTAAAGACTGGACATATGGAGATGAACCAAGCACTCCAGTTCTAACTGGAAACGACTGTAAGGGTAAGGAGACTTATACATATTATACAGATAAGTCATATACAATTTTAACATCTACTACAGAGGGTGCTTCAACTAATGGTGGTGTGCCAACAAACGCAGGTACTTATTATGTAAAGGCGACTGTTGCTGCTACAGGAACATGTGAAGCAGGATCTGCTACAACTTCATTCTCTATTGCTAAGAAGAATGTATCTATCACAGAATTGCCTACGATTGCTTCTCCTAAGACAAGTAGTGTTTTGCCAGATTATACAAATCCTTTTGCATTGGTATATAATGGAGAAAAGCAAACATTGATCAAAGATGGCAAGGGTAAAGTAGATGGAGAATTTGTTTATTCTGTTTCTGTTGACGGAGGAGACTATACAAAGGTATCTGGACTTCCAACAGCAACAGCAGCTGGAATCTATATAGTAAAATATCAGTTTGTTCCAACAGATAAGAACTACAACACAGTAGAATCAAAAGATGTGATTGTTGTGCCAATTGTAGATCTATCAAAGGAAATCGTAAAGGCACCAGAAGCTGTAAAAGCAGTATATGATGGAGATCCTCACAAAATGGCAACAGAGCCTACATATGCTAAAAATAAAACAGGAAAGTTAGAGTATTCAAATGTAGGTCAGGTGGAGACAAACTTCAGCGAAGACATTCCGACTCAGACAGCAGTAGGAGCAGGAAATGGTGTATATCTTCGTTATGTTTTGACAGCAGGTGGAAAAACATTTAACATTTGCCATGAGCAGATGTTGCAGGTTGGTTTGGTGTCAAGTATTCCACTACAATCAAAAATTACAGAGGCTCCAACGTCTATCACTGTTACAATGAAGGGTTGGACATATGGAGATAAACCTAACGCTCCTGTAATTTCTGGTAACAATTGTAAAGGAAAAGAGTCATTCAAATACTACACAGATGCTTCTTATAAAACACTAACATCTAGTACAGATGGTGCAGAAACAGATGGTGGAGTGCCAACATACGCTGGTACATATTATCTACAAGCTAATGTTTCTGCTACTGATGATTGTGAGGCTGCAACATCTTCAACATCATTTAAGATTTCTAAGCAGACTCCAAAAACATTTAAGCAGACTCCAACTCAGCTTGAACAAATTGTATATAATGGCGGAGATCAAGAGTTGATAATTGCTGGAGAAGTGAGTGAAATAAAAGGCGTGTTCAAATATGCATATATGCCTACACTTACAACCACTCTAAAGGATGAAGATTATGTAGAGGACAAGATACCAACTGGAAAGAATGTAGGAATATATTATTCTAAGAGTATGTTCATTCCAAATGATAAGAGAAACTATGATACATTAAGATTATCGCATGTTTCTAGCATAATTCCAGCAAAGCTTACTGTAACTTGGCCTAAGACAGAATTAGAATATGTAGAAGGTGTTGCACAGGCACCAGAACCTGTAATAAGTGGAACACAGGGTACAGATAAGATTACATATACTGTAACAGGTAAGGCAACAAAAGTAGGTGATAGTTACGAGGCTAAGATTGTTTTGGATGAACCTTATTCTAACAACTATTCTATTGTTAAGGGAGAAACAACTCCATTTAGCATTGTATCTGTTACAACAGATTTGTCACTTACTTTGTCCGTAGAGGGTTGGACATATGGAGACACACCTAATGGTCCTGTACTTAAGGGTAACGATTGTAAGGGTAAGGAGACTTATACATACTATACAGATGAGTCGTGTACAAAACCAACATCTACTTCAGATGGAGCTGCAAAAGAAGGCGAAGTTCCAACATATGCAGGTACATATTATGTAAAAGCGACTGTAGCTGCTTCTGGTTCTTGTGAAGCTGGATCAAAGATAGCGTCATTTGTCATTAAACAGGCTAAGCTTACAGTTACTTGGGGAAAAACAAAATTGACATATAAAGAAGGTGTTGCACAGGCGCCAGAGCCAACTATTAGTGGAGCTGTTGGTAGTGATGTAATTACATACACAGTATCAGGTAAAGAAACAAAAGTAGGCAATGGATATGAGGCTGCTGTAGTTTTGGGTGAGCCATATTCAAAGAATTATACTATTGTTTCGGGTAAAACAACATCGTTCAGCATTCAGCCAGCTTCACATTCGGTAACGCTTTCATTGTATGTTCAGGATTGGACATATGGAAATACAACAAGTACTCCTGAAGTTGAAGGAAATGAGTGTTCTGGTAAAGAAACAATCACTTATTTTACAGATAAGGATCTTACTGTTAAGACAACAAGTGATAATGGAGCTTCAGCTGAAGGTATGAAACCGACTAAGCCAGGTACATATTATGTTAAGCTTGATGTCGCTGCTTCAGAATTATGTGCGGCTGGATCTGCTACAACTTCATTTACTATTGCAAAGAGACCTATAACAGTTGAGTGGGGTCCAACAGAATTGATATACACAGCTAAAGAACAAGCACCAAAGGCTACATTGGATGGAGTTTTAAGCAATGATGTTGTTACTCCTGCCATTTCAGGAAAACAGATTAATGTATCAGCTGAGGGTGAGTTCTATGTTGCTTCAGTAACATTAAGCGGTAGATCTGCTGACTATTATATTTTAACTGGTGATGTAACTACAAATTACATAATCAAGAAGGGTACTGCTAGCGATTACAAAGAGCCTGTAGCAAAAGAAAAGTTGAAATATAATGGTGAGCCACAGGAATTGGTTGAAGAGGGTGTTTGTGGAAATATTCCAGGTATCTTTAAGTATGCTCTAGGAGTTAAGGGTAACTTCTCAACTAGTGTACCATCAGTTACAGATGCTGGCGAATATGTTGTAGGTTATCAGTTTATTCCTACAGACCCTAATATTGCAAACTCTGATACTGTTTATATTAAGGTTAATGTAGATCAGGTACCATGCTCATTTGAGTGGGGTAAAACAGAGTTGGTATACAATGGTCAAGAGCAAGCTCCTTCAGCTGATATTATTGGTAAGATAGGAAGGGATGTTGTTTCGGCTGTTATTTCTGGCAAGGAAACAAATGTCGGAAAAGACTATGAGGCAGTTGCCACACTTGGAGGTCTTGATGCAAAGAACTATTATATTGCAGATAAAGACAACGCTAAGGTTAAATTCTCTATTGTTATGTCTGATGCTTACGAATTTAAGAAGCCTACAGCAAGTGAGAATTTAACATATGATGGAACACCACTTACTTTGATCAAAGAGGTAAAGACAACAGATATCAACGGTACTTACTTATATGGAATCGGTGAGAAAGCCAAATTGTCTAGTACATTACCAACTGCTACAAATGCAGGTGAGTATCTGGTAGCATATAAGTTTATCCCTGAGGATGCTGGATATTATCCTTCGGACACATTGTATGTTTCTACTAAGATTGCTAAGAGAGATCCAGATATTCAGTGGTTAAATAAACAGTTGATCTACACTGGTAGTGCACAGAAGCCAACAGCAACTTTAAATAATGTTGTTGAGAATGATAAAGATAAAGTTACAGTTGCTGTTACTGGAGCTCAGACAAAGGTTGGAAATGGTTACATCGCAACTGCAACATTGAATGGTGATGCGGCAAAGAATTATGAGATTTCAAAGGCAAATGAGACAACAGAATATTCAATCGTAGCTGATAAGATTGAAAAGCCTGTAATTACTCAGTTAGAGTACACTTATGAAGCTAAAGAAATTGAATTTGTCAAAGAAAGCAAGTATTATGTAATCACTGGAAAAAATGTGGCAATTGAGCCTGGTACATACCATGTAAATATTGTACCAAGTTCTGGTTACGTTTGGTCTGACGGTACTAATGATGCTATTGAGAAAGATTTTGTAATTAAGAAGCGTAGTGTAGAAATTCCTCTAGCTGACACTAAGAAATATATCTACACTGGCAACTCTCAGACTTATGAGTTGCAGACAAGTGCTGATTATAAGATTTCTGGTAATAAGCAGACAGCAGCTGGCGAATATGTTGTAACTGTTTCGCTAAAAGATCCAGATCATTGTGAGTGGAATGATAAGACAATTGAAGATAAGACTTATCCGTTCGTTATCTCTAAAGCAATCGTTAAGTTGCCTATGGCTGATTCTGTTTTGACTTACATCTACGATGGAGTTGAAAAGAGTTTTGATATCATTGCAGCAATAGGTTCTACAGTTTCTGAGGAAAATGCAGTAGGAACTGACGCTGGTGAATATGTAAGAACAATTACTCTTAATAATGAAGATGAAGAGAATGTTGGTTATATATGGGAAGACAAGACAACTGGTCCAAAGACTTTGACATTTGTTATCAAACCACAGCCAGTTATCATACCTGTAGTCACTGAAACATACTTCATCTATACTGGTAAACCATTCAAGTTTGAGGTTCCTGAGGATACTGCCAAAGTTAAGCGTTATACTATTAACATGGAGTCAGAGGAAGAGATTGGTCCTGGACTATATACAGCTACTTTGGTTCTAAAAAATAATAAGAACTATGTATGGGCAGACAACACAATTGATGATAGAACTATCGAATTTGAGATCGGTGATGGTAGAATTGCCAAACCAGATGTCAAGATATCTTATCCATACACTGGAAATGAGATAGTATTCGCAACATCTACTTCTGCTTATAAAGTTGAAGGTGGCAAGGGAACAGATGCTGGCACATATCCAGTAGTTATCACTCTTAAGGGTGAGTACACATGGCTTGATGGTTCAACAACTCCAATGGAGCTAAATGTTAAGATTATTGAAAAGCCAATTGACAAACCTGTACTTGGAACTTCAGATACATATGATGGTACAGAGAAATATCAAATGCCTCTAAGCGAGTTCTATGATATTGAAGGTGATACATTCGGTATTGATCCTGGTAAGTACAAGACTATTTTGGTGTTGAAGAAGAACTACATGTGGAGTGACTCAACAAAGTCAAATCTAGTATACAACTTTGAAATCAATAAGATTGTAGTTGATGTTCCAGCTTCTGATCCAACAGAATTCGTTTATAATGGAGAGGTTAAGACTTATAAGATTACTGCTAATCCGAACTATACAATTTCAAATAATACTCAGGTTAAAGCAGGTACTTACACAGTCGTAGTTTCTCTAGAAAACTCTAAGTATTACAAATGGTCTGACAACGCAGAGTCGGATAAGACATATAAGTTTGTAATTGCACGTGATAATGTACCAGCTCCTGTCGCAGTAAAGTCTACATTTGAATATGATGGAAAAAGTCATAAATTTGAGATCGTAGAGAATGAAAAATACGTTATTGATACGTTAAACGCTTCTGCTAGAAAAGTTGGAGTTTATAAGAGAAAAGTTTCTCTATTGGATTCTTTGAACTATGTATGGACAGACGGTACATCAGCTGATAAGTATATACCTTTTGAGATTATAGCACTATCAGTTGAGATGCCAACAGTTGTCACTGAGTACAAGTATACTGGTCAGCCAATTGAGTTTGTAAAAGAAAGTGATGCATACACTGTTACAAATAGAGTTCAAACCGATGCTGGTATTTACGATGTTAAAATTGTACTAAATGCTGGACATGCTTGGAAAGACGGTTCAACAGACGATAAAGAGTTTACAGTCGAGATTAAATCTATTGATGCTCCAAAACCAGAAATAGTAGACGTAGACTTCATTTATGATGGTACAACTCATAGTTTCGGATTTACTCCAAACGATGGATATACTATCATTGGTGATACTGCAGTTAAGGAGCCAGGAGTCTACAATGTTACTGTTAAACTTAACAAGAATTACATTTGGGATGATGATACTACTGATGATATTGAGTATGTATTCACAATATCAAAAGTCGACGTTGCTATTCCAGTTGCTAATACAACTAAGTTTATCTATAATGGTAAGGAACAGGAATACGCAATCGTAATTCCAGAAGATTCGTTGTTCGTTGTAAGCAACAATGTTAAGAAAAATGCTGGTAATTATATTGTGAAGGCTTCTTTGAAGGATTCTCTTCACTACCAGTGGTCAGATTCTACTACATTTGATAAAGAATATGACTTTACAATCAACAAGGCAAAAGTTCAGCTTCCAACAGCACCTCTTACTAACTTCATCTTTGATGGAACAAAGAAGGATCTAGTTGTTAATCCAAGCGATCTATACCTTGTAAATGATTCAAACTCTTATGCAACTGCAACTGGTAAGTATATCCGTACTGCTACATTGAAAGATAAAGACAACTACATCTGGAATGATGAAACAGATACGTATAAGTCTATTATTTTCACAATCGGTGACGGTACTCTTGAGATTCCTGAGGTACAGGAGGAATATGAGTACACTGGTGATTCAATAATCTTTATCCCTCAGGATGGATCTTATTCAGTTCTTAACGGAGCTAAGAGAGAGGTTGGAGAGTATAAGGTAGTAATTGTTCCTAACAAGGGATACCGTTGGTCTGACGGAACAGATGATCCAAAGGTATTTGTTGTAGTGATTAAGCCAATTATGATTGAGAAGCCAGAGCTTCAACTAGAATACACATACGTAAATAAGGTAATTGATTTCAAGGTGCCAGTAAATGCAGCTTATGAAATTACCGGTGAAACATCTGCTAAGGATCTTGGTAAGTATAAGGTTACTCTTGAATTGTTACCAAACTATATGTGGTCTGATAGCACATTAGGAAATGTTTCTTATGTGTTCTCAATCAATAAGAAGGTTATTGCTATTCCAGAAATGGATAGTACAATCTTCGTTTACAATGGAAAGCGTCAGACTTATAACATTGCTAAGAGTACAGATTACAATGTCCTTGGAAATGTTCAGGCTTATGCAGGTTCTTATGAGGTTTCAGTTCTTCTAACAGATTTCACTCATTCTATTTGGGCTGACTCTACAACAGAGGTTAAGACTTATCTCTTTAATATCGAAAGAGCCAAGGTTGATCTTCCGGAGGCTGTTCAGTCATCATTCTCATATGATGGAACAACTAAGTATTTTGTAGTAACTGAAAATAGCAGATATGAGGTTCTTCCAAAGAATGCATCAGCTTCAGAGATTGGCACTTATGAAAGAACTGTAACATTGAAGGATACTTTGAATTATATTTGGGCAGACGGTACTTTGACTGATAAGACAGTTGAGTTTACTATCGGTAATGGTACAGTTGAAGTTCCAGAAATTATTACAGATTATATCTATAATGGTACTGAGATTACATTTGTTCCAGAGAACAATGCTTACACTGTTAAGAATGGAACTCAGGTTAATGCTGGTACATATGATGTAGTAGTTACATTGAAGGATGGTTACTTATGGTCTGATGGCACTAAGGAACCAAAAGAATACACTATAGTTATTCGACCAGTTACCGTTGAAAAGCCTGTATTCCCTTCAACTAATATCTACACTTACGATGATACCATTCGCGGTGTTGTTATTCCAGAATCTGATGGATATACAGTAAACGGTATCACTCAGACTAAAGAGCCTGGTACTTACAAGGTTTCTGTATCATTGAATCAGAATTATGTATGGTCGGACAACACTAAGGATACTTTGGTTTATGTATACGAGATCAATAGAATCTTAGTTGAGATTCCTGCTCAGATAGATAGTGTATTCAGATTTACTGGTACGGATGTCACATATCCAATTGTAGATACTGTCGATTACTATATCGTGACAGGACATCATCGTACTACAGCAGGTCTACACTATGTAACTGTAACGTTAAGCGATACACTTCATTATGTATGGTCTGATTTGACAACTGATCCAAAGATTTACGAGTTCTGGATTGAAAAGTATAAGGTGGATCTTCCAGTTGCTATTATAGATTCATTTGTTTATGACTCAACAGCTAAGTTGTTTGAGGTTGTTTCAAATGAGAACTATACTGTAGAGCGAATTAACGGAGCTGGAATTGAGATTGGTGTTTATGAAAGAAGAGTTTCGCTTGTTGATACAGTTAACTTCTTGTGGGCCGACGGTACAGTAGAAGATAAGATAGTTAGATTCTACATCACTAAGGATGTGATTCCAACAATCTTGGTTCCAAGTGATTTGGTTTATACAGGAGAGGTTTTGGAGTTGATTAAGCCAAGCCGTGCATACACGTTGGTTAACAATGAAGCAATTAATGCAGGTGTTTACGATGTTGAGGTTATTCCTAACAAGGGTTATACATGGCCTGATAGTACTAAGTACTCTAAGACTTATAGTGTAAGAGTATTGCCTAAGATGGTTAATATCCCTACTAATAATCATGGTGGATTCTTGTACAATGGAAAACCACAGACATTTGAAATTTCAATACCTAGCGATTCTACATATACTGTTACAGGTAATGTACAGACTGAGGTAGGAAATTACGAAGTGGTTGTAGCGTTGAAAGACTCTATGAATTACTGCTGGTCTGATTCAACTCATTCTCCTAAGATCTACAACTTCATTATTGAGAATAGCATGTTCTATGTATCTCAGTTGAGTCAGTCAAATAATATGGCTCAGGAAGCAACACCAGGTCATATAGCAACATTTGATTTAAGTATTGTAGGTCGTGCGTACCAGTATTGCATCACATGCGATTCTTGTCCTGCATTTAATGTCGACACTACTGATTTTGACAGTCAGTCATTTACATTTGATATCTTAATTCCTGATACAGTTAAACCAGGTGTTTACAACTTGAAGGTAAGCTTTATCTCAGGTACATTGATTAAGACTCAGGAAGTTGAATTGAAGGTAAATTATCCTGCTACAGATATTTACATGATTTGGGATGATGTCCTTACAGTTACTAATGCTGATGGTTTGTTTGAGACTTACCAGTGGTATAAGAACGGTATGCCAATTGAGGGTGCAACTAAACAGTATTACCAGGATAATGAAAGTCTTGATGGATACTATATGTGTCTTGTGAATAATGAATTGTTCGTAGGACCTCTATTCTTCCATGTTGATAAACCACTTTGGATTAAGGCTTATGGAGGACATGGAAATGCTACTGTTGATGTAATAGGAAATATTCCTGCTGACGCTAAGGTTGGAGTATATTCTATTTCAGGATATTTGGTTGAGGAAAAAGATGCAGAATCAAATCTTACATTTGATTTGGCTCCAAACTCTTATATCGTACGATTGATCTCAGCTGATCCAACCGTTAAGATATCAACTCAATCAGTTAAGATTCTTGTACAACCATAATATAAATACCATCTCACATTTTTGTGAGATGGTTTATATAACTCGAAAATATCAAGTAAATGAAACGTTATATTCTTTCTATTGTTGCGTTGCTTTCAATATTTAGTCTGAATGCGCAAGAGAAACAGGGTCCTAAAGTTCATGTGAAGCCGTCATTTTCACCATTGATGGAGCAGAACAAGTTTTTGAGCCTATCTGTTGGTGGTGGAATCAACACTTTAATGTATGATTTCCCTTATGGTGAGTCTGAATGGGGCAAAGGAGGAAGATTTAATATTGATTATAATATATTCTTCAATAAGCTTTGTGGTATATCTTTCGGAGCTGGTGGAGCAAAGTTCAATTCTGTAGTCAATTTTGATAACGGTGCGGAATATACAACTACTGTGAATCTTCCTATAACTAATGCTTATTCAAAAAAGCTATATTATAAATTTGACTGTACAACTACATTCTCCGATTGGAAAGAGTCTCAGTCAATGTTAGCTTTGGAAGTTCCTGTAGGAGTTTTGTTTCGTGTGCCTATCAAAAACAATTTTACTTTTTTGGCTGGAGTAGGAGCAAAAGTTTACTTTCCTATAAAAACTACTTTTGAAGTCACTGACGGTAAAACAACTACACATATTTACAATAAGGATCTAAATGTAACTTTGGATTCAGTTCCTAGTCACGGTATTAAGAGTTCAAATTTCCATTCTTCAGGAACATCTGAACCAAAACTCATTTCTGCCAGTGGATATGTTGATTTGAATTTTGTACACAGAATCGGTGGAATTCATTTATTTTATGGCTTTTATGGTGATTATGGTTTTACAAATATGTGTGCAATTCAAAAACCTTTGGAATCCATCTTTGATCATAATGGAGTTGTCTCCTCAGATGCTGTAAAGAAGATTATTCCTGTATCCTTCGGTTTTAGACTAGGTGTTAAAATACCTTGTCCACGTTTGAAAGACCAGGATAGAGATGGTGTACTTGATATTCATGATAATTGTCCTAATACTCCTGCTGGTTTGCCAGTTGATACATGTGGATGTCCACTAGATACAGATGGTGATGGCGTTTACGATTATCTTGATAGATGTGGTGATACTCCTAAGGGTGTTGTCGTAGATACATGTGGATGTCCACTAGATACAGACGGAGACGGTGTTCCAGATCATCTTGACCAGTGTCCTTACACTCCTAAGAACACTCCAGTCGACAATCACGGATGTCCATTTGATGCTGATGGCGACGGTGTTCCTGATCATGCAGATAAGTGTCCTGATACTCCAGAAGGTGTTAAGGTTGATCAGAATGGTTGTCCATTTGATACAGACGGAGACGGAATTCCAGATTACCTTGATAAGTGTCCAACTATTCCAGGTGTAGAAGCTAACCAGGGTTGTCCTGATGTCTCTGAGAAGGCAAGAAAGGCATTCAAGGCTGCTGAGCACGGAATTGAATTTGAGCCAGGAACAGCTGTTCTAATCCGCTCATCTTGTCACTATATTGATAAGATCATCCAGATCATGAGAGAGTATCCTAACTACCGTTTGGTTGTTAACGGTCACACAGATGGTGCTGGAAGTATGGGTGTAAACTTGAAGATTTCTAAGCGTAGAGCAATGGCAATCGTTGATTATATGGTTGAACACGGTATCTATCCATCTCGTTTGAAGAGCTTCGGACATGGTGGTACTCAGCCAATTGCTGACAACAAGAGCCTAGCTGGTAGAAAGATCAATAACAGAATTGAATTCAAGGTTGAATTTGACCAGTAGTCGTAAAGGTGCGAGTGATTGCATCTTTACAATCATAATTCTATTTTTTCAAGGAGACGTAAGTAATTTGCGTCTCCTTTTTTATTAGAGTTATACACTGATGTCTGCCAAAAAGACATAAATGATATCAAATTTTCCCTTGGCAAGGATTTTGTACTAAATACTATAAATAGGTCTAACTTAAAAAACGTAGATTATGGCATATTGGATTATATTTATTGGAATTGCACTTGTCAGTTGGCTCATCCAAAAAAACTTGACTAACAAGTTTGAGAAGTATTCTGAGACTCCAATTCAGATGACAGGAAAGGAGGTCGCAGAGAAGATGCTACATGATAATGGTATTTATGACGTTACTGTACAAAGTGTTTCAGGAAAGTTGACTGATCATTATGATCCAACAAACAAAACCTTGAATTTGAGTGACGTTGTATACAACTGCAATAATGTTGCCGCGGCTGCTGTTGCGGCTCATGAATGTGGACATGCGGTTCAACATGCAACTGCGTATTCATTCTTGAAATTGCGTTCTTCTTTGGTTCCAGCTGTTTCTTTTTCTTCAAAATGGATGCAATGGGTATTGTTAGCAGGAATGGCTTTGATTAACGTTTTTCCACAATTGTTGTTGGTCGGTATTTTGATGTTCGCAATGACTACTTTGTTCAGCTTTGTTACGTTACCTGTTGAGATTGATGCTAGTAAAAGAGCGGTGAATTGGCTTGAATCTGCTGGAATTACCAACCGTGATACTACTCCAATGGCTACAGGTGCGTTGAGAGCTGCTGCTTATACATATGTGGTTGCTGCATTAGGAAGTTTGGCAAACTTGATGTATTACGTGATGATTTATATGAAGAGAAGATAACTTTTCAATTCTTATACAAACGGTGGATACGTCGTATTCACCGTTTTTTTTGCTTAACAAAATTCCGAATTATATTCTCAATATTTTAACCTTTCCTCTTTGTTATTTCTATCTACCATTATTAAATCCCTTTTTATATAATTTTATGGTCATAATCTAAATATGATAACATGAAAGCTAAACTCATTACAACTATCGCATTGGCGTGTGGAATGTCGGCCTATGCGGCAGACTTGACTTTGAAAGTTAATCTTTCTGACAGCATCCGTCAGGTTACTCATTGTGCTTCAGGTTCACTTTATGGCGTGACTGAGCAATATCCCGTCGACGTTAATGCGATGATCGCTCCTTTGAAATGTACTATGTTTTGCCAACCAGGTGCAGGCGGACAGGGTAATCAGCATCCTTACGGTGACGCCATCAAGGTAGCTGAGAGATTGAAGAACACAGATGCTAAGGTTCAGATCACTCTTCCTGATATCCTACCTAACTGGCCTTACAAATGGCCAGGTCTACAGTCTTGGTTGAAGCAGGTGGAGGATTGCGTCAATAGAAAGAAAGCTTCTGGTTTGACTAACTTTGATAGCTATGTAATTTGGAATGAGCCTTACGGTACTTGGAATAACGCTAATGGTGATTATCATTCAGCTGTTTGGAAGCCAACATACGATCTACTTCGCAAGATTGACCCAGATATGCCAATCGTTGGTCCCGCAATCGCTTACTACAATTCGGAGAGAATGGAGAAATTCTTGAAGTTCTGTAAAGAAAACAACTGTTTGCCTGACGTTATTTGCTGGCATCAGTGGGGTAGTGGTGGTATCCCAGGAGCTGTGGAAGATATCAAACGACTTGAAAGAAAATATGGTTTGCCTGATTATCCAATTTGTGTAAACGAGTATTGTGCCGGATCGGATGCTGCGACTCAGAAATATGAGGGTTGTCCAGGTTACTCTGTACCATTCATCGCTAAATTTGAGCGTCATGGAATTGAGAGCGCCACAATATCTTGGTGGTTCACTCAGTACCCAGGCCGTTTGGGTAGCCTTTTGACTCCAAGCAATGAGAAAGGTGGAGGATGGTATGTATATAAGTGGTATGGCGACATGGAAGGTTACATGGCTGCTGTCACTCCACCTAACGATAGAAGTGAAGGTTTGGATGGTTTCGCTGCTGTAAACAAGAAGATGCGTGAGGCAAGTGTAGTTCTTGGAGGTAAGAATACAGGTGCAGTCGACGTTGTAATTGATGGTCTACCTGATTGGATGGGTAGTGAAGTTGAGGTTACAATCGAGGAAGTCACTTGGGAGAACAAGGATAAGGCTGTAGCCGGACCACGTACTTTGTCTACTGATATGTATACAGTCAATAATGGTAAAATTACAGTGCCAGTAAATGTTGCAAGTATTCTTTATGCTTACCGTATTTATATTGTACCAGGTGCTGTGGTGCCAAGATCACCATTCTTTGATAAGGCTCTAACTATTCCTGGAACAATCGAGGCAGAGCATTTCGACAATGGTAGTGAGGGTCAGGCTTACCATGATAAGGACAAGCAGAACCGTGGAGAGGCTTACCGTGTAGAGACTGGCGTTGATGTATATTCAATCACAGGTCAACCAGACAACTACGCTGTAGGTTACGCTCAGAAAGAGGAGTGGCTTGACTATACTGTAAACATTGAGAAAGAGGCACTATACGATATCACAGCCACATTGTCATCAGGAGGTGAGCTTTCAGGTATCAAGCTTCTTGTTGATGGTGAGGAGATCACTGATATGCTTCAGACAGCTCCAAATGATAACGATTGGGACAGCTACCAGGAGACAACAACTCGTACTTTGAAGAAGTTGCCAGAAGGAGAGCATACATTGCGTATGAGTGTAGTAGGCGATTGGATAAATATTGATAAGCTCGTATTTGTAGAGTATGATCCTACTTCAGTTGATCTTGTAGAAGCGAATGAAATCCTAACATTTGAGATCTACGATGTTAACGGTAGAAAGTGTGGTGAAATTGAGTCGACTCAGATTGAGCTATCAAAGAATTTGAAAGAAAAAGGTTTAACAACCGGCACATATATCCTCAAATCAACAAAGGTGGTGTTAAAGGTTAATATTTAGGATTAGGGACGGGTTCATTCCCGTCTTAACGAATTACTGATTTAAAAATGAAGACGGTGCTCTGATTGATAGAGCACCGTCTTTTTAATTTATTCTTTTATAAGTGTCACAGGATGAGTTGATACTGTCTGGCCGATAGCCTTCAATTCTAATATTTTTATCTCAAAATCTTCAGTGAACTTCGGCGAGGTTACATATCTTTTTTCCTTATCATTGTACACCGTCATTTTATATTTTATCTTATCCTTGTTTGTAGGTTTATCCATTACAAGGATTCTTAACGGGTCTACAGAAACCATATAGTCTTTATGATAGAAAACTCCACTCTTGTAGCCTTTCTCGCTAACTTCTTCATCCATAAGTTCAGCACCGGCATCTAATAGTTTCTTCTTATAACCTTCATAATCGACATCTTTGTATACTCCGCCTGTGATCCAGTGTCCATCTACCATATACTGGAAAGTCGCAAAAATCGGTTTTGGGAATGATGGACAGCCTGATGGTACATGGTCGATACTTCCAATCATCTTCATACCGTTAGCCATATCTGGGATTGAGAACATACCTGTTATTGTTACTGGCAGACCTTTCTTTCCTGTCTTCAAACCACAAGATAGTGTCAACAATGTGCTCTTGTCTTTCTTCTCCACAACTGTGAAGAATCCTGTACCTGTTGCTTCAACTCCATTAGCACAATATGAGACTTCTGCGTCGTATGTGTTTTTGCCTTCACAAAAATCTTTAACATGTATTGTCAATACAGTGTCTCCAGATGTGCTTGCAATTGTCATGAAACGAGGAGAATAATCAATTTTTTCACCTCCAAACAGATTAATGATCTGTGTGATTGCTCCCATAAGTCCACCGATATCACTTGCTACGTCAAGTGTCTGCTCGTTAACTGGGATTTTGTAGGTTTTGTCTCCGTATGTAATATCTACGACCTCTTTCTCTTGAGATTCAATACAAACTTCAATCTCACCTGCGTCAATATCGCCATTGATATTAAAGTAAGGACGCGGAATTGAGTTTCCATCTTTTGTCTCGACGTGGAGCATCATTGACGAGGCATCCTTAGGGAATTTAAGGCAGAATGTACCATCGTTAGGATTACTCCATACAGGTGTGCTTGTAAACTGTTCGCCTTTGACCATATAGTCGATGTAGACTGTACATAGAGGTCTTTCTCCACATGAGTTTTTGATTTTACCTGTTAAATTGCACATACAAGGCAATTTAACTGTTGGAGCTTCTACTTCAGCCTCCATAGTGCCTTTTACTACAACAGGTTTTCCTTCTTTGTAGTTGTAGTAGTCTGTACTTCTCACGTAGATATCTACATCTGTATTTTGTGGAATGTAGACGCTATATTGACCATTAGCATCAGTGTATGCCGATGTCTGGCCTACAATTACTTTGATTCCTTCAATACCGTAGCCATTACAGTCTTCAACCTTACCTTTGACAGTCACTCGTTCAGATGGGACATCAAGGTTATGCCAAGAGAAGTGTTTGACCATACCTTTGTAGACCTTCGCTTTAGCATCGTATTTTGCCATTCCTTCCTCTTCCCAAAGGCCCTTATCTTCGTTAAATGCCCAAAGTGGAATAGAGTCGGGAGTATTCTTTTCCATACCTGCTGGCACAGGGAATGTTAACTCAGCCTCACTATCCTTTCCAAGGTTAAGTGGGTTTCCTGCGATGTCGGTTAGAGTAACGTCGACCATACCATATGATTTAAGGAAAGTCGAAGAGTTGTCAGCACGTGTAGCCTCCAAATCTCCACCAGGCATGGCTGTCTGGAAATTCTTATCATTTGGATCAAGGTAGAAAACTTCTGCTGCAACTTTTCCTTTATATTCTCTACCAAGTCTGTCGACGATACCGCCTGGCACCGTAATCTTCATCTTTCCTACTTTAATCTCACCTCCGTTGCCAGTGATAGTGTCTACTGCGTAGTTTTTGCTTTCAGTGTCCTTCTTTAGCATTACGACATCCATCTTCAGGTTTTCCTGCATAGCGCAAGCACGAGTGATAGAGCAGTAGCCCTCTTTCTTGAAAGTCATCACACATCTATCATCCTTGACTTTTGCTCTGTCAAAAGTGAAGACGCCACGAGCATTGGAAAGCATTTTTTCTCTTCCGGAGATGATCTCAACGTCGACAATAGGATTGCCAGATTCATCTCGTACCACACCCATTACCTTACACTCTTCCATCTTAGCGAAGAGGTTCGACACGGTTGGATTGCTACATTCAGTGAAGAGAATCATCATGCAGCAAAGCACACTTGTGACAAATTTAAATTTCATCGTTTTTTTGATTTATATTTTGTACAAAGATAGACCTTTTTTACCACCTTGTATTTACACTAATTTTGATTTAACATTTATTATAATGTTCAAATGTATAATCTATTATTCTCATTTATTACATTTGTGTTGGGTAATTTGAAAAGAGATTGTATAGAATAATTATTAAAAAATTAAAATGAAATTTTTAAAAGGTTTATTGTTTGCATTGCTTTGTGTCGTTTCTATTTGTTCGTGTAAAGACAACAAGGAAGATGAAGAAGATGACACTCCGTTTTCAATAGTTCGTAAGTGGTATTTTGAAGATAATACTTCCCATACTTCAGCTATATGGGATTTTTCAGAAAATACATTTACATACTATTCCTATGACGATATAACGAAAGAAGTGTCGGTTAAAACGGGCAATTATACATTTGATGGTAGAATTTTGAATACCTCTAATGTTGTTTCGAGAAAAATTGAAAATGATGTTTTCATAACTTGTGATACTATAGGAAGTAAGTCATACAGCGTTTCTATTGTAAGTGAAGATACTCATGGAATTCCAGATCTAATTATTGGAGTCTTATATAGTGATTTTGGTCTATGTCAAAGTGCATCATCTGTTGAGAAGAAAATCAAAACTATTGTCGATAACGCAAAGACTGACGAAGCTTATGTGCGTACTATGTCTGTTGTCACAGGTGATGAATTATTTGTCAAATTAACAAAAAAGACAAATAATAGTTTAAAGCAAGATTCTTACAAAATCTTGGTAAACTCTACATCTATAGATAAAGAAAGTAAGATTGTCAAATTGACAGTGGACAACAAACAGGTTACATTGACTGAAAGCAAACCATGTTTGGTCTACAGAAACCTTACGACATTTGAAGCACTATCATTGATGGATGCTGCATATTTGTATGAAGATAAATCTATATTAACTTATAGTGTTTTATTATACTTGGATGTTGATGCGAATAATCATTTGATATTCACATCTCCAGAATTGTGTTATCCTTACTTTAAGAATGAGAATACAATTGTTGAGTTTGTAAAATAATAAATTCAATAGAGAATTAAATCTCTAATAATCCTGAGTGACATTCCGTCGCTCAGGATTTTATTTATTAGATAGAGAAAGAAAAAATAAAAATCTCCGATGAAAATGGGTCTTTTTTCTCATATTGCTTATAACGCACCTTGCCAACGATTGTTGCATCTCAAATTTTAGTTTCTATACATATAAAATAACAGAAAAAATTGCTATATTCGCTTTCTAAACAACGATTAATTGAACAATATGGTAGAAGTTGAAATAAAGAGAGTTGGCAAAGATTCCAATAGAGAATTGCCTAAGTATGCAACACCTGGGTCGGCAGGCTTTGATTTGTGTGCTTCTATTTCAGCACCTGTTGTGATTGCTCCGGGCGAAAGAAAGCTGATACCTACGGGAATTTCCATAGCACTTCCAGTTGGATTTGAGGCTCAGGTAAGACCAAGAAGTGGACTTGCTTTGAAGCATGGTATCACGGTACTTAACAGCCCTGGCACTATCGACTCTGATTATCGTGGTGAGATAGGCGTTGTTTTGATCAACCATTCTGACGTTGCGTTTACAGTTAATGACGGAGATAGGATAGCTCAGATGGTAGTGGCGAGATACGAGATTGTCTCATGGAAAGAAGTTAATGAACTTTCCGATACAGAACGTGGAGAAGGCGGTTTCGGCCATACTGGTATTTAAATTCAGTCGAAGAAATGAAGAAGAACTTATTGATCATATCCTCTCTTTTGTTTTCAATGCTTTCGGCATCGGCATCTAAACCTGCTGTGCAAGATTTAAAGCAGACAGAGTCAACATTAGAGTATAGCCTAAAGAATCCAGACGCGGCTTTCAATTTTTACTTCTATGAAGCATTGCGTTATAAGCAGATTCAAAAATATGACAGCTTAATTTATTGTCTTGGAAAATGCGAGGAGATCTATCCGATGAATCCTCAGATTCATTTCGAAAAGGCCCGTGTCAACGTGACATATAATCGTCTTCCTGAGGCGATGCAGGAAATTGAGACTGCAATAAGTCTTGATTCTACAGAGGCGTCATACATTGACATGGCAATGAATTTGTCGTATGAGACTAAGGATTTGACTAAAGCAATCCATTATGCGGAGAAACTTCATGCGTTGCGTCCGGATAAGAACTATTATTTGATGACTCTTGCGTCTTTGTATAGTGAAAATCGTCAATCGAAGGAAGCTCTTGATGCTTTGGATGAGTTGGAAAAACAAGTTGGAATGTCACTTGACATTACTAAATATAAGTTTGCTAACTGGATTGCTGGATTTCATAATTCCAAGAAGGCGATTGCTGAATATGACAAACTGATTGCTGCTTATCCTGCTGAGGCTGAGTATATTAAAGCAAAAGCAGATGCTTATACATATCTTGGCGACTATAAGAATACAGAGAAGACACTTCAAAAAGGATTGAAAAAATTGCCTGAAAGTGGGGTATTACGTTACGAGATGTGTATGTATTACATAGCAAAAAAACGTAATTTGAAGAAGGCCGACAAGTATCTCGACCCAGTATTGGAGAGCCGTGATATTGAGTATGAGCAGAAAATGGCAGTCCCTGCAACTCTTTGGCTTGACAGTACATCACGTCATTTGGTGACTGAGACTCGTCTACGCAAGTTGATAAATATGTATCCTCATGAATCGTCAACATATGCGTTGCTTGTAGATTATCTTTCTGCTAACAATCGTACGGAGGAGGCATACAATTTGATTGAAAAGAGTCTGGCAGCAGATCCTTATCAAGAGGACATGTGGAATACTTTGATTCTTAAGTATGCTGTTGACAATAATCTTCCTGCAGTGGAGGAGAATCTAAAGAAAGCCACTACTTATTTCCCTAACAATAGTGATTTCACATATCGTTTGGGAAGACTTTATTATTTGAAAGGAGATTCATTAAACGGAGAATCATATTTGCGTAAAGCTGCAGAAATTGCAAAGCCTACTGATTTATATCTTGCTTCAGGAATTCTTGGAGAGATTGGCGACATCAATATGGCGATGGGTGATACTGTTAAGGCGATGAACGTATATGATGAGGCTCTTGCTTTGAATCCAAGCTCAGTGTCAGTGCTTAATAATTATGCTTATATGCTTGCGGTGAAGGGAATGGATTTGGATAAAGCCGAAAGAATGAGTGGAAAGACAGTAAGCGTCGATCCAAATAGTCCTATATTCCTTGATACTTATGCATGGGTATATTTCAAGAAAGGAGACTATCAGATGGCTCTTCTTTATATAGAGCAAGCGTTGTCAAAGATGGGTGAGGATAATGCAGAATTGTTGGAGCATTATGCTGATATCTTATACAAGACAGGAAATACAGCTAAAGCTCGTGAACAATGGAACAAAGCTCTTGCCACTTGCGCAAAAACGAAGATCAAACCATCGGAGAAACTTCAGCAGAAGGCTACGACTGGAATTTATGTAGAATAAAATAACAATGATAATATGCAGAAAATTGTAAGAATACTTTTAGCATTGGCGGTGTGCCTGTCAATTTCATCATGTAAATCTAAAAAAGGTGGAGAGTCGTCTGATGATGCTCGTGTTTCGACTAAGAGCGAGGTGTTTAGAACCTTAAGTATTGATAAGATGACATTCTCTTTGACTCTTGCTGGCACAGAAATGAATTCATCTGGTTCTATCAGAATTGCACGTGATAGCGTGATTATTTGTTCTATCATGCCTTTGCCAGGTATGGAATTCTTCAGAATCGCTATCAACAAGCAGGGCGTTATCATGATTAACCGTGTTGATAAGAAGTATGTCTCTGTCTCTTACGAAGAGATGCGCAAGAAGGGTATGGAGCTTAACTACCAGGCCTTTGAGGCAATGCTTACTAATCGTTTGTTCTTGTATGGAGAGGAATATTTCCCTAAGGCATCTGATTTCGGAGCAACAGAGATGAATGGTCGTGTCAAGTTGACTCGTACAAAGGGTAATGTGCTTCAGGAGTTTGAATATAACTCTAGCAAGGAGTTGGCTTCTGGTTCGCTTAGTATAGGATACGATTATTTTACAGAGTGGCGTTATTCTGACTATTTCAATGTGAAAAGCATTAGATTCCCACGTTCAACTTACTTGTCAATCAAGAAGGGTAATATAAGACGTGATATCACTATGACAGTTGAGAATATTGAGCTTGATAAGGATAGAAACTTTGAAGTTAAGATACCAAGTTCATATCAGAAAATCTCAATGGAGGATTTCTTGAAGACTTATTAATCTGATAATTAAGTCAAGGAGACGCGATGTTTCACGGATGTAGCAAGACGATAGTAAAAGTTATGTTGGCACTTATAGTGGGTGTTGGCATATCTTCGTCTACTCCTTCGTGGAGTCAGAAAAAGACATCGCAGTCTGCTAAAACCAAAACGACCAAGACTTCTGCTAAGTCTACTTCCAAGACCTCTAAAAGTATCAACTCTCTGAAGAATGAGCAGGAGAAGGTACAGAAGAATCTGAAGCGAACTCAGGATAGTTTGAAAAACACTCAGCTATCTACAAAGAAAGCTTTACGTGAGGTTTCTCGTCTTGATCAAGGAATTGAAGAGAGAACCAAGATGATACAAAATAAGAATGAGGAGATTTTGACACTTCAGGATCATATCTCAACTCTTGAAAAAGACATTCTTAGATTGGAACTTGAGTATGCAAGCAACAAAGACAAATATGTTGACTTGATCTATCATGCATACGTCAAGAACTCGTCATACAGCAAATTGATGTTTGTCTTATCAGCTGAATCATTCGGACAGGCTTACAGACGATTCCGTTATATTCAGAATTTTGCGAGTCTACGTAAAACGCATGCGGAGGAGATTGTAAAAAACAGGGATGAGTTGGTGGCTAAACGATCGGAATTATCTGATCAAAAGTCACAGTCGACACTTCTTGTGCAAGAACGTGAGGCTGAAAATCAGAAGTTGATTGAGGAGAAGGAACAGCAGAACCGTCTACTTCAATCCTTGAAAAATAAGGAGAAAGAGTTTGCAGCTGAACTTGAAAAGCAGCAAGCCGCAGCTGAAAAACTTGATCAGCGTATCAAGGAGTTGATTGAGAAAGAGGCGGAGGAAGCGGCAAAACGAATGGCTAAGAAAACCGATGAAAAAGCCCAAAAACAGGTTAAAACAGAAAATACTGCTTTTGAAGCTTCAAAAGGAACGTTGCCATCTCCACTTCCAGGGTCACACATAACAGGAAGATTTGGACCACAGTTCCACCCAGTATTGCGTCATGTGAAGACCAACAACAAAGGAGTATATTGTACATCTGAAGCAGGTGCTGTAGCAAAGGCAGTTTATGAAGGAGAGGTCACTCAATTATTCTCTGTGCCTGGTAGCAACACAGCGGTCATTGTACGACATGGAAATTATCTTTCTGTCTACTCTAATTTAACTAAGATATTTGTTAGAAAGGGACAAAAAGTATATGCTGGAGACAGAATAGGTAACGTCTATGAGGATGAAAATGATGATAACAAAACAACACTTTTCTTCCAGATATGGAAAGAGAAAGAGTTGCAGAATCCAGAAGAATGGATAAAAGGTTGGAAAAGAAAACAATAGAAAATGATAACAATGAAAAAGATTTAAGTATGGAGCAACAAAACAACAACGAAGAATTAGATTTAGTTTGGCTATTCAAGGCCTTCTTTACAAAATGCGGAGAAGCGAAAGATTGGTTTAAGACAAAAGTTAGACATGCATTACGTTTCGCTTGGAGAAAAAAAATGGCTTTGACAATTGCTTTCATATTAGGTATTGGCGGAGGTATTTTCCAGAGTATTTGGGAAAACTATTATACTAAATATACGCTAGAGTCATTGGTATTCTTGAAATCTACAAGTGCAGATGTCTGCGATGACCTTTTGGAATCGTTGAATTTGTTCTGTAAGAAGAGAAATTATACAAAGGTGGCTGAAATGATGGGAATGGTTGATGAGAATGGAGTAGCCACAAAGGAGGGTATAGCTGCAGTCTCTAAACTAAAGAAAGTAAATACATATTTCTGGATTGATGACCGTCATAGTGGTGCTCCGACAGAGGTTGATAAGAAAGACAGATATCTAAAGGATACATCTGTTGTCAGAATCTATGATAGATTGCAAATAGAGATTGTGACATCTCATCTTCCTGTTGTTGATACTATTAAATATGGTTTGATACATTATCTTTCAACTAATGAGGAGGTCAAGAGAAATTATGATTCAAGACAAGAGATGCTAAGAAAGATGATTGTTCAGTATAATGCTGAGGCAGGAGTGCTAGATTCATTGCGTCGACAGGAGTATTTTTCTGAGTTGAATAGAAAGAAGACTATGCAGATTGATGGTCCGATGATTGTATCCGAGAGTAACCGTCAGTTGTTCCATGATGATATCCTTAAATTGAAGAATAAGAGTTTCGACTGTGAGATTGAGTTGCAGAAGAAGGTAGCCAGTGTATATTTCAACCGTGATTTCGCTATCACAAGCACATCACCTAAAGTTTTGACCTTGTCGTTGATTTATGGTGCTATTGTATTCGTAATTGTTTTCATTATTCTAGGAATCATTCATAAGAGCAGATCAATCAAGCATTATCTTGAATCTGATGACGAGGATTATTAATTGAATATATTAAGAGATGAATCAAAAAGTATATATTACAAAGAATCTTGTAGAAGATTTGCGTAAGGAATGCGACGGGCGTGCTGTAAATGGAGTTTTTATATTGGTAGACGAGAACACTAGTAAACTTTGTTTACCAGCTTTGATGAAAGATGATTTCTTCAGCAAGGTGACTGTGATAGAAATAAAAGCTACTGATGATAACAAGACTTTGGAAAGTCTTGCAAGTGTTTGGACTGCATTACAAAAGGGTGGTGCAACAAGAAAGTCGCTTTTGATCAATTTAGGAGGTGGAATGGTCACAGACCTAGGAGGTTTTGCTGCTTCTACATTCAAAAGAGGTATGGAGTATGTAAATGTTCCTACTACTTTACTTGGAGCTGTTGACGCTGCTGTAGGTGGGAAAACAGGTATCAATTTCGGTGGATTGAAAAATGAGATTGGAGTAATCAACTCAAGTAAGAGTGTGGTGATCAATGCCGATTTCTTCCGTACACTTGATGCCGAGAATCTTCGTTCAGGTTATGCTGAGATGATCAAGCATGGTTTGATATCTGACAATAAGATTTGGAAAGATACAATCTCGTTTGATTTGGATAATGTTGATTACAATCGTTTGTCTGAATTACTTCTTGAGTCTATTTCAGTCAAGGAGAAGGTTGTAGCCATTGATCCAACAGAGAAAGGACTAAGAAAAGTATTGAATTTCGGACACACAGTAGGTCATGCATTTGAGAGCTATGCTATGGAGATAGGAGATGCCAAACTTCATGGTTATGCTGTAGCATGGGGTATGATTTCTGAACTTTATCTTTCATATAAGCTTCTTGGTTTCCCTAAAGAAACATTGTCGACTGCAGTCAGAATGATTAAGGAGAATTATGGTGCATTACCTGTAAAGTGCGACGTTTATGATCATCTTTATGAATTGATGACTCATGATAAGAAGAATGAGGGCGACGGAAGAATTCTATTCTCTTTGCTTAAAAATATCGGTGAAATTGAGATAAATGTTGCTGTTTCAAAGAAAGATATTCTTGATTCACTTGATTTTTATAGAGAGACAGTAGGTCTAGCTTAAATAATCTGTTGTTTAATTGATGAGGATTGCAAAGGACTGAACGTCCTTGCTCATTCCCTCTTAGCGAGCCCGTAAGGGTGAGCGTCATTAATTTGCATTTTTACAAATGAGTTATAAGATTGAGTATAGCCCTAAAGGAAAGATTTCTGGAAGATTTGAGTTGCCAGCGTCAAAAAGTATCAGCAACCGAGTGCTTATCATCAACGCACTTTCTGGAAGCAGCAAGAGTGTTGAGAATCTAGCAAAGTGTGATGATACAGATGTGATGGTGAAAGCATTAACTTCTGATTCACACCTTGTGGATATTGGAGCAGCTGGAACTTCAATGCGTTTCCTTACTGCATATTTGAGTATTCAACCTGGAGAGTGGACAATTACTGGTTCACAGAGAATGAAGGAGCGTCCTATTCAGATACTTGTTGATGCTTTGCGATCAATAGGTGCTGATATTGAATATGCAGAAAATGAAGGCTTTCCACCGTTGAAAATTAGAGGAAAGGAGATTGAAGGAGGAGATGTTGAGATAGACGGAAGTGTAAGCAGCCAGTATATATCAGCGTTGATGATGATTGCACCAATGTTGAAGAAAGGTTTGCGTATTCATTTGTTGAATGGAGTAGCATCAGTGCCGTATATCAATCTTACTTTATGGATTATGAACCAGTTTGGAGCTGATGCTTCATTTTCTGGTAACGTGATTGAGGTAAAACCAACAAGATACAAGCCAATAGATTATATAGTTGAATCGGATTGGACAGGTGCTTCTTACTGGTTTCAGATTGCAGCTTTGGCAGATGTTGACGAAATTTTCCTTCCTGCACTATTTGAAAAGACAATGCAAGGTGACGGTGTGTTAGGAGATATTTTCTCACATTTAGGCGTTTCTACCGTGTTTGTTGATGGAGGAGTAAAACTTCGTAAGTCAGCAACTAAAAACGAGACTGACTTATTTGAGTGGGATTTCATTGATTGTCCAGACTTGGCTCAAACAGTAGTAGTTACTTGTTGTGTGTTGAATCGCAAGTTTAGATTCAAAGGATTGAAGAGCCTAAAGATTAAAGAGACAAACAGAATCCTCGCACTACAACAGGAGTTAAAGAAATTTGGCTACATACTAACAGAACCTGCTGAAGGTGAGTTGGCATGGACTGGTGAAAAATGCGATGAAAACGCAAATATTGCCGTCGATACTTATAAAGATCACCGAATGGCAATGGCATTTGCACCGATTGTATTATGTCATGCACCATTTGTAGTGAATGAGCCAGAGGTTGTCTCAAAATCTTATCCAGATTATTGGAAAGAGTTTGGAAAGATCGCAGGTGTTAAGATTGAATAATTTTTCTCATTTAGCATTTATAATTCATCATTTAGCATTTATTTTGTGTTGCATAGCAATAAAAAAAGAGAGCTTGATATTTCATTAGAACAAAAACCATTTAGTACCTTTGTGACATAAATTGTAAAAAATAGTGAGAAATTATGAAGAGCGTTGAAAATTTGGTAGCTGAAAAGCTTTTGAAGGTAAAGGCAATTAAGGTACAACCTTCTAACCCATTCACATGGGCAAGTGGTTGGAAATCCCCAATATACTGTGACAACAGAAAGACTTTGTCTTATCCTGATGTCCGTACACTAATCAAGATTGAGATCGCAAGAATTATCCGTGAGACATACGATGATGTAGATGTAGTTGCTGGTGTTGCGACAGGTGCAATCGCACAGGGAGCAATGGTAGCTGACGAACTAGGTTTGCCATTCGTATATGTACGTTCGGCACCGAAGGATCACGGTTTGGAGAACCTTATCGAGGGTGACATCAAGCCAGGTCAGAAGGTAGTCGTTGTTGAGGATTTGATCTCAACAGGTGGTAGCTCATTGAAGGCAGTTGAGGCACTTCGTAAGGATGGTTGCGAGGTTGTAGGTATGGTTGCAATCTTCACATATGGATTCCCTCTAGCAGAGCAGAAGTTTGCTGAGGCAGGTGTTCAGCTTACAACATTGTCTAACTATGAGGCAGTATTGTCACACTTGGTTGAGACTGATTACATCACTGAGTCTGACCGTACTACTTTGCAGGAGTGGAGAAAAGATCCAGCTAACTGGAAGATCTAATTGAATATGGAGTCATACGTTAGTGGAGTAAAGGCAGCACAGGGATCTGCAGAGCAGGTGTTTAAGGTGTTGAGTGATATGAATAATATCCAACGTATCAAGAGCAGAATAGAAAGCAAAGTGCAGAATCTTCAGACAACTACCGATACTTGTTCGTTTTCTGTGCCACCATTTGGATCAGCATCTGTCAAAATTGCGTCGCGTGAACCAAATAATACGATCATTTATGAATCAGTTGATTCTCCGATGGCATTTAAGATGTGGGCTCAGATTAAGGAGGTTTCGCCTACACAGTCTGCAATCAGATTAACTCTTAAAGTAGACCTGAACTTTATGCTTAAGAGTATGGTTGGTGGAATGTTGGAGCAGGGAATTGATAAAGTAGCTACTGCAATTGCTAGTCTGCCTTACGATCAAATCAAGTAAAATCAAGAATTGAAATATGTCGGCACTCTCAGTAGTGCCGACTTTTTATATTTTTTACCAACCAATGCGTTTATGAGTATCTTCGACAAAGTTAAAAGTTTATTTTCCAGCGATTCTAGTAACAAGACAAATGAAAAACCTAATGAACAGGAAACAATAAATCCGGTTCAACTTTTTGCGGATGCATTGAATGCTTTTCCTATTGAGTACAAGGTCTCAAAAATGGAAGAGAAAGATGGATCTACTTTCGAATATGAATATCAAGGAGGTCATTTTGTGACCTATGTTTATAATAATAGCAAGTTTCTACATGTTATTTTTCCAGGTATAGCTTCTGATGCACCTGAATATGCAACTATCTATGCCGAGGTTTGCAATCGTCTAAATAGTTTTCTTCACCCTGTAAAATTTGTGGCTGGTACATCCGAGGATACTGTCCATATGGATATTATATCCACTGTGCCACTTCCATCTTTATTGTCGGATTATAAAGAATTTTTACAGGCTATTTTTGCCGAAATATTCAGAGCCAGTCGTCATGCAGTTGATAAATTGAAAGAGCATATCAAAGAAGCTGAGGATGAAGAAAATGTAGAAGAGGATGAATATGCGAAGCTATGTGATTATAGGAAGACGCAATTGCTTAGAGAGAAAGAGTTGTCCCATGATACTCAGAATCCTTTTAAGCGTGGACGCAGTACTGTAGAGCCATACGTTACTTTAGAATCTTACCTAAAGGAGATTTTTGATATATACATCGACTCTGTTGCTATGCTTGAAATTATCGGTGAAGATGTACAAAAGATAGAAGATTCTGATGAAATCAAAAAGAAATTGATTTTATCACCTGTTGTTGACTATGCTGAAGATGGTAAAGTTGAGGTGTCGCGTATGGCAGCAACCATTCTTGTCTACCTAAAAAGCGATGAAGACGACAATTCTTTCGGCAATATCTTAACAATCCATCTTAGAGTAGAGTCGGAGACAAAGGATGTTGTGCTTGTGCGTGCCACTTCTGTGCTTCCTCCTCAAGGGGAATCAGCTAAACATGCGATTGAATCCGATATGCAGGCTCATACTCTTTTATTAGGTGTTGATACTCGTACAAGCAAGGAAAAGATTGATGAATTCGTGTTTATGCAAGCTGATGCAGAGGATAAAATCATGTCCGGTAAGGAAGACGACTTAACAGATGCTCAGCGTGCAATCTTCTTTAGTGAAAACAGTGTAATAGGCTACGAGTTGTATTGGGCAAACAAATACTGTGATTCAAAACGATCTCTTGATGCTATTTCTTATTTTAAGCATGCCTACGAGCTGATGGAGCAATCGCGTCACATGGATAAAGGAGAAAATGAAAGCTGGCTATTCTATCATGTCGCATTCTTGATTGGATATTGTTATCTTGATTTGAATAATCCGGAAATGGCTTATTTCTATTTGGATGTCTCACGTCAGGGCCTAGATAGAGTGGTGGATCATGAGGAGTACATCAATTGCCTTGTTAACCGTAGAGATTTCCGTACTTTGACTCTTCTTGACAATGTAATCAAACAGTTTGAGGATCAGAAAGATAAGTTTGAAGATAATGAGCGTATGATAGCTCATTATCATTTCTTGCAGCGACGTCGCTCTTATGTATTAGTGGATATGGGTGAGTATGCTAAAGCAGAGTCTTTATTGAAGAAACTTCTTGATGTGGAAGATTCGAAAGAGTTTGCACTAAATGAGTTAGCGATAATTCAGAGAAGAAAAAGAGAATAATATTATCAAAAAAATAAAAAATATTGGCAATTATATACGTGTTGTCCAAACACGCTTATTTTTTAGACGCTCTCGCCCTTTCGGGCTCGCGCTGGAGAGTGGGGTTAGGGCGTTCCGCCCTTAACAATCCTCATTCGGGGTCAAAGGCTATATAATTACCTATTTTTATAGATTAATCTCCATTTCTGGCAACCCCAACATTTTTCTATAAAGAGCGATATAAGCCTTTATGTGACGCTCGTAGGAGTATGTGTTGGCATACTCCTTTTCTGCCTCTGCACGCCTTGAATCGGCATAAAATTCGGTGATTTTATCGCGGACCAACGTTGCCATATATTCTGGATCAAGTTCTTTCCAAACGTAGGCGTGAGTTGAGCATATTTCTGGTAGAGATGAATAAGGCGATGAAAAGACCGCTTTTTTGAAATGCATTGCCTCAATGATAGGCAGACCGAATCCTTCTAAGCGGCTTGGAAACATCAAAGCTTCCATATTAGCGTACAGCCAGTTTTTTTCTTCATCTGTTATAATGCCAGCAATTGTTACGTTACCTATATTCTCGTTTTTGATTCTCTCCCTCAACATATCTGGATATTCTCCAGAAGCACTTCCGCATACATAAAGCTCATATTCTGGAAGAGATTTCATCATGTCCAAAAGAAAATGGATATTCTTCTTTTCTCTGACGGCACCTACAGCACATAAGAATTTTCTATCTGGCTTGATGAAAGATGGTTTTGTTCGTTTATCACAGCTAGTGTCTCGTACACCGTTGAGAATCACATCGAAAGGTTTCTCTTCTTTCATTTTGCAGTTGTTGATCACTTCGCTTTTGGCAAAATTGGAAATAGCAACAAGGTGGTGAGCGTTGTTGATTTTATCACAAACGGCATTCAGATATTTTTGAGCCTTTTTTTCATTCTTCTCATATAGGAAGTTAAGGTCGTGAATAGTAAGAATACGTTTAGTGGATTTATTGCGTGGACACTCGCGATAAAGTTGATGGACAGAGTGCCAAAGATCATAACGACGTAATAGACAAGGGAATACTTTGTAAATAGAACGATGTTTAAGATAGCCAACCTTATCTCCGTATGTATTCATCTGGTTGCTTCTGACAAGAAAGTTAAAATGCATATCAGGTAGGTCAAGCTTGGAAAAAATGTTGGCATACACTCTTTCAATCTCACCGAATCCAGAATGATCGTGAAGATCCATTAGGTCAAGAAGTATCTCCTTTTTCATATTACCCATTTATCTTTTTCTATTTTATGTATGTTTGCCAAAAAGATCTGTGACGGTCCAATGTCCACGCATGTGTCCCAAATGGAAGTTCTCCAATTGTCTCCATACATTTTTCTGGTGAACATTCAATGCTGAAATGCAAGGCGGTTTTCCAATCCGGAACTCTTAGACTGTCATTTCCTTTGAGTTCATAAACCAACCAAAGATCTTCAGGATAAAATGCCTTTTCATCGGATAAATCCGAATCAATTTGTTGACGATATCTTTTAGTTATATCTTGAAATTTACTCACTTTCCTTAGACATAGACCACCATTTCCTACTTGATACCATTGGCTATGGTGAGGATTAGTGCCTTTGTAAAGACGTAGGGCAAAATTAAGTTTACACCATACCCTTCTAAACCAACTCCAGTATTTATCTTTTAACGGAGTAAATGGAGCTCCTACATAGTCAAATCCTAAGTTTGCCCAACGACATAAGTCATCATTGAAAATGTAAGTGTCCAGTTGGTTTATCAGAATATATTTATATTCTGAGAACGTGTTGTAGAAAGATGAAGACAGAACCAATTTGTTGTAAGCCCTCAAACTGCTGAAATTGTCACTTTTCATCGGACATTTTTTGAATTGAGGATAGTCATTACAAACGTCTGACATGTCAAGCTTATCTGGATATATGGCAATAATATCGTATCCCACCATCACTTTGAAAAGTTGGTTAAGACACGTTCTATCATCTGAAGTAAGAGGCAGTTTGTGGATAGGAACGACTATTGCTATATCACTTTTCTCTATCATACTCATGGTGTTTGTATAGAGGTTCAATCTTCATATTCCTAAATAGGGCATATCCTTTTAAGTCGCTGAATGTTTTAGCATTATGAAGACATGTCTGAATTTCTATTTTACTAGAAGTGTATTTTGACGGTACTATGTCTAATTGATTTGTTTTTAAGTTGATAGATCTTGTGGCTGCAGGTATTATTATTAAAGAGTCTGATTTCCAAATGTTTCTTTCTTTAAGGTCCAAATCCATACTTGCAAATCTTGAGTTTCCTTCAAGATGACGTGCGATTACAGATAAATTATTTGCCCCAAAATCATCAGAGATATAGTAATCTGTAGTAAATAAAAGGGTGTCAGTTGTATTAGTAAAAGCGAAATATCTAATTTCTAAAACTTTGTCTTTTAGGGTCGTACAATATCCACTTTCGCCTTTACTGATAATCATGTCAATGTTTTCATCAGTGATTTTTTTATTCTCTAGGCTTTTTTTCGTGAATTTTCTTTGACTATAGTTAGTTGTCTCAATTTTGTTTCTTGAAGCGTATCTTTTTACAGATTTGTATGAATCTACTGCGATAATGCATGTAAAAATAAGCACTACAATAGCAGGTAAAACAAAGGTATACTTAGGTAGTGTCACATACATATCTGTTTTGCCAGATTGTGTAAATATAAACCAACTGATAAGCAAAGGTATAGCAAAGCAGTGACATAGCGGAATTTCAAATATCATTGACACCATAAGCAAAATTAGCATAGATGTCAATAACATTGATTTGTATCTAAAAATAAGCAGAACAATTCCAATCAAAAACACAATGATCAGTGTAAGACCAATATATCCAAGAGTGAAAAAGGACTCCATAAACTGATTATGCGATGAGTAGTGGCTATCTAATGCAAACCAACAACCTGATTTTGCGAAAAGATTGGTATATATATCAACTACTGCAGAATAACCGTACCCCAAGAAAGGCACGTCTTTAAGACCTAAATATAGAGATTTCCAGATATGGAATCTTGGATCATCCGCGTCTCCATTCTCTGCAATTTTCATTACTGTTTCGCCTAATCTGGTAGGGAACACAATAAATATGATTGTCAGAATCGCAAATATGATTATTAAAGTAAGTGCGATCTTTTTATTTTTCTTAATCTGCCAAACGAAGAATACAAATACTGAAATGAAAAGAGCTAAGGTTACTATACGTGAATTGTCTATCGCCAATATGAATAAGGCAAGAACTGAGTGAATTGTATAGAAAACTTTTTCTGCGATTGGTGTCTTTGGAAGAAAAAGGAATTTTGACGATATAAATAGGGAAACTGCAATGATAAAGCCTAAATAGATATGGTGGAAGGAAACTGATGATATATGTTCCATTATCTCAAGACGTGTGGCGAAATAAAATCTTACGTCTCCATTTAGTGCAGTGTCTGTTAAATCAGTCAGAGTATAAATAATCAGTACTGTACATCCGCATACAAATGACTTCATCATCAGTGTGATAGGAAGTCTTTTGCATGAGAAGATATAAATTCCTGGTATGATTAATAGAGAAGACAACCAATCTATTGCTAGTTTGTATGTATGATCTGGTTTCAAACTCCAAGATGTACTGAGTAAAGCCCACACACCATATAAACCTAATGCTAAAATAGCTACGGAATCTTTAGCGTTGATCGAGACTAAATTCTCTTTTCCTCTTAAAATATAGTAGATTTTGAATATCAAAACGGCAAAAAACCAGTGTGCGATCCAAGGTGTGAATCTAAACTGGAAAGGAATGGCAAAAGCAAAAATTACCGATGAAACACAAAAAAGTAGATCAAGCACCTGATCTAGTTTCCCGTATTTTGCATCATCTTTTAATATGTCTATTTTAATACCCATTTTCTTATTAATCTACTCTTAAATCTTTAAGTAAAGAGTCTTTTCTTGATGTAAATTTTGCCATACTGTCGGATGGAACTGGCTCAACCGAAGGGCTTTCTAGTTTCAAAGGATCTGTTGGAGACCCATTTTTATAAACTCTGAAGTCAAGGTGTGGACCAGTGGCAGTGCCAGTACTTCCAACATATCCGATCACATCACTCTGTCTTACATTAGATCCTACCGTTATTCCTTTGGCAAAACCGTTTAGATGCATGTAGACGGTGCTATATATCGAATTGTGCTGGATTCTGATGTAGTTGCCTCCACCTTTTTTGTCCCAACCTTTGGCTACGACTCTACCGTCTCCGATACTCATTACTGGAGTGCCTTTAGGTGCAGCGTAATCGACTCCATGATGAGGTCGATATATCTTCAAAACTGGATGGAATCGTGAATGGGTGAACTTTGAACTGATACGTGAGTATTTCAATGGTGCTTTCAAGAATGCTTTACGCAGACTGTTTCCTTCATTGTCAAAATATTCCGTCTTTCCATCAATATCAAATGGAATAGCATGATATTCGCGGTTGTTGTGAAAGAACATTGCACATTTGATAGAGTCGATTCCGACAAATGTGGTGTCTACCCATCGTTCGGTATACTTCACTCTAAACATGTCTCCTTTTTGTAGACCAAAAAAGTCGATGTTCCACGCATAGATATCTGATAATCTCATTGCTAAATCCCACTGTAGACCTTGACCAACAACAGCGTTCCAAAGGGATGTCTCTATTACACCTTCTGCGACTCGTTCTCTCTCTACTACTTTGTGTTTGTTCTTTGTAGCCGTGATTTCATCATTGTTGATAGATAAGACGAAATACTCGACTGGACTTATTTCATAGATGAAATGACGTAGAGTGTGCAGTGTGTCGGGTTCTGTGACAACGCAGTAATTATTTCCTGCTCGGAATTTTCTTATGTCAAACACTTTGCTTATTTCAGACTCGCATTTTGCAATTCGTTTGCGGTCTACATTACAACGCTTCAGAATATCAGAAAGATTCTCTCCTCGTTTGACAGTAAATTTTTCATGATCCAAAGAATCTACATCTATTCCGTAGATGGTTTGATGAACTCTCTCCACATGTTTTATAGTGTCTGTTGCCAACACGTCGTTAACTTGGTTATTTTCAATGGTTTTATTGCTATTTGTGCAGGACAACATTGAAAATAATGATGCGAAAATTAATGCGGATAGGATTTTCGAGTATGAAGTTTTTGCGGATATACTAAGAAGCGACAACGATAGTTTCTCTATCGAAATTGCACTCTTGTCTATAGCCATGCAGAAATTTGTCCTTTTGGTTGTCATTTTCGCTTTCAAAGAATACCCACAATTGATGATTTGACAAAATTAGCACTTTTATTCCAAAAAAATGTGTTTTTCGGCACTTTTCTATAGAAGCGTCTCCAATTTCTTTGATACTTTTTCGGCTGAAAAATCCATATTATATTTTTTGGAGTGAGCAATCAACGCATTTCTATCGTTTTCATCGTAATTTTTTGATAGAGCATATGATATTTTCTCTGCTATATCTATTTTATCTGTAGGATTAAAATAGACGGCATTATCGCCTAACACTTCATGGAAGATTTCAATATCACTTACAGCTACAGGACATCCGTATTGCATGGCTTCAAGAGCAGGTATTCCGAACCCTTCATATAGCGATGTGCAGACATATAGCGATGCATTTCTGTAAAGGGCTTCCAAACGTTCATCGGAAACTCTGCCAAGAAACTCAATTCTTTCTTCTTTATTTTCTATGTAGGTATCTCCATAGATTTTTGCTGCTCCACCAACAACGATAAGTTTCACTCCGTCATTTGGACGTTTTGCGTAGGCTTCCACCAATGTCTTGAAATTTTTGCGTGGATCCATGCTTGAAACTGCAATTACATATTTGCCATCTACTCCTGCCTCGGTCTCTGTGCGTGGACGTGTCTTTGGAGCTGGCGAAAACACGAATATTTTTTCTGAGGGAATGGAGAATTCTTTAATGATCTCCTTTTTTGAAAACTCACTGACTGTCATGACCAGTCTTGACTGACGTGTAAGGATAGGCAACAGCAAACTGTAGACTGTACGATAGCTGAAGCTGAACCACTCCTTATTGACACTGTATGCGATGTCGTGTACTGTGACTATCTGGTTTTTATAGCCTACGACACCTAACCCAAAAAGGTTGATGAATAACGGACTTCCGATTTTTTTCAAATGCCGACGTAAGGTCGTCTGCTCCCATACGTGACCTGTGTGGCCGGCTAATTTTACGACTTCAAAATCTGGATTATAACCATCTTCTATGTCTACGTCGGGCATAAAGCATACGACATGCCATCCTAGCTTATGTAGTGATTGACACATCTCATAAGATACGACCTGTACACCGGTTGCTTTTTGTGCTAAAAATAATCCGTTTATGTATAGAGTCTTATTCATATTTTGAAATTAGTTTTCGACGGCATGAGTATTTTTCAGACATCTCTTTTTTGCCACATAATTTGTATGCCATTTCTCCGATTAAAAGGAGAAATTTTGTTGAAATGTTAGCCACTTTGAAATGCCATTCCGGCATAGTCTTTAGGAAATATTTCTGTCTGCTCTGCATAATGAAATTTTCCCTTTTTGAGTTGACACTAATGCTAGTTCCTTCCAAGTGCTGAATTATAGCTGACGGTTCGTTAACAATACGTAATCCTGTCTTTTTGATTCTGTTGCAGAGATCTTGGTCTTCATAGTATAAGAAGAAGTTTTCATCGAATCCACCGACTTTTTCAAACGTATCTCTTCTCATCATCATCGCAGCTCCACAAGCGTATGCAACATCCATTTGCTTGTTGGTGTAGTTGAATTCAAAGTTGTTGCCGTAAACTAATTTGTAGGGTAACCCAAACAATGCAAAATTTAGTTCAGTCATGATTCCATCTCCAGCACGTCGAAATGCGTGAGCTGGCTTATATTCTGCATTTATTATATTCGGACATATTACTCCAATTGTTTCGTCTGCTTTGATTTTGTCAAGTAATAGTTTGATGGAATTGTCGTGGCAGATTGTATCAGGATTCAAAAGAAAAACATATTCACCTGTACATTCTTTTTCACCAGCATTGTTCGCCTTGCCAAAACCGTAATTGTCATCTAACCTTACAACTTTGATGTTTTCATCATCTATTAGACTTTGAAGGTTTTCATCATTTTGGGAATTATTGTCAGCGACAATAATTTCATAGTCTATGCCTTTTGTATGGTGACGCACGCTTTCTACCGATGCCATTACCTGGTCGGCAGTGTTGTAATTAACATATATTATGGACAACTCCTTTTGCATCTCCACTTGCTTTGTACTACAAAATTACTTTTTCAGTTTTGATTCTCCAATTAATGGCTTATAATCATACTTACACCGCTATACGCCAAAAAGATATAAATAACCTTAAGTAGCATATCTTTGTTCATTTTATTGTAGACGTGGGCTCCTATCCACATTCCGATAAGACAGCCGGTTATAGCTGTAAGATAGTTTTTGCCAATCTCTGCTGTGATTATTCCTTCATTTGCTCTTAGAATGGTCATCCAAAGATTACCTAGAAGAAAAAAGCACTGAGTTTGTGCCATGTATTCCTCTTTTGTGTTTTGTGTTGAAAGATAATAGTAGACGACGGGAGGTCCTTGCATAGAGAATAGTCCACCCATCAATCCGCTTAGACTGCCTAGGCCGATGGTGTTAAACCAGTTTGGATTGATTTTTATACCGTCCTTCTTGAAGAATGTGAAATAGATGGAAAGTAGGATTAATGTGACGCCAAGGATTATTTTAAGCCATGATGCGTCTGTGCCGAACATGACATACGAAAACAATGCACTTGTAGGCATAAACACAATCAAAAGGGGCCAGATATAACGCCAATTTAGCGATTTTCTCAGATTCACAACAGTCAACAGACTTAGTGTCGCTGCCATCATTGAAGATAACGAAACAATGCTTTTGTAATCTCCGCCCATCACGCCAAGCAATAGAAGCAATGGTATCAGAAATATGCCGAACCCAAATCCTGCTGTTCGTTGTACAAATCCTGCTCCGGATGCACAAACTATCAAAAGAACGTATTCCACCTGTGTGCCTTAATCTCTCCTAAATCACCTAAATTAACCGGAAAAGACGGTGATTTCACCGTCTTTTTCAGTATCTTTCAATTATTTGTTCTGTGGAAATACAAGTTTGTAACCTTTTCCATGTACGTTGATAATCTCCACCTCTGGATCATCTTTCAAACGCTTTCTCAACTTAGTGATATAAACGTCCATACTTCTTGCGTTGAAGTAGCTGTCTTCCTCCCAGATAGTCTTCAATGCCATGTTACGTTCAAGAATCTCGTTTGAGTTGGCACAAAGAAGGGCAAGCAAATCGCTCTCTTTAGTGGTCAACTTGTCTTCAATACCATTGTAAGTGATGATCTGCTTGTTGGTATCGAAAGTGAACTTTCCAAACTTATATGTAGCATCTTCTGTAGGACGCTTTGCTCCTGCACGGCGCAACACTGCCTCAATACGAAGAAGAAGCTCTTCCATACTGAATGGCTTTGTGATATAGTCGTCTGCTCCGATATGGAATCCTTCCAAGATATCATCCTTTAGAGTCTTTGCTGTAAGGAAGATAATAGGTACAGTAGTGTTTGTGGCTCTGATTTCCTTGGCCATTGTGAATCCGTCTTTGATTGGCATCATCACATCAAGAACACAGATATCAAAGTACTGCTCTGAGAATGCCTGGTAACCAGCGGCACCGTCTTTCTTCAATACTACCTCATAGCCTTTTGCCTCTAAGTATTCACAAAGAAGCAAACCAAGGTTTTCGTCGTCTTCACAAAGAAGAATTCTTGTGCTGTTTTTCTTGTCACTCATAATCGTAATCTATTACGTTAATACTTTTTTTCTTATTTGTCTTCAGTCTTAGGAATGGAGATAGTGAATGTAGTTCCAACTCCAAACTCACTGTCGCAAGTAATTGTTCCTTTATGATCTGTTACTACTTTTTTTACGTATGCCAGACCAAGACCAAATCCTTTAACATTATGCACGTTTCCAGTGGAGACACGGAAGAACTTGTCAAAAATCTTCTCTTTGTCTTCTGGTTTGATACCAATTCCGTTGTCTTTCACAGTAATAATGACATGCTTGTCGTCTTCCGCTGTGTTCACTTCAAGATGTGGTATCGCCTCTGTATATTTAAGTGCATTGTCCATCAAATTGTATATGATGTTTGTGAAATGCACTTCATCTGCTAAAATGAATGGGTAAATGGCATCCAGTGTTGTGTCTATGTCTCCGCCTTTATCCTTTACTTTGATCATAAAGTTGGATGTCACCTTCATAATCAATTCATTCACATCAATTTCTTTTAGTTTAAGCGCTGAACTCTCTTTCTCCAAGATAGACATCTGCAACACTTTCTCAATCTGCTGAGACAGACGTTGTGTCTCATCATTGATAGTCTTACCAAGATGGGCAAGCATACGCGGTGTCTTTGGAACACTCTCATCAGCCAACATTTGTGATGCCAATGAGATAGAAGACACTGGGGTTTTAAGCTCATGTGTCATGTTGTTCATGAAGTCGGTACGCATTTGTGTCAATCTCTTCTCTCTTGAGATCATCACCAAAGATGTGATGAATGTAAGCAAAAGAAGGAAGAAAATGATGGTTGTCGGAAGAACAAGTCTAATGGTGTTGTAGACATACTTGTTTCTCGTCGGGAAATACACTTTAAGATAGTTACCTGTAGGGAATGGGTCATTCACAAACAGTGCCTGACTATAAGTGTTTTCTGCGTTTTCTGCCTTGAATCCGTTAGAACTGTAAACTTCTACTCCGTCACTTGAATAGACAGCGACAAAGTGTGGAAGGTCTAATCCACGTTGTTGCATCTCTTTGTCAAGCAATTCAGTCAGGTGATTGAAATCAATTCGCTCTGAGATGTGTCGTGAATAATTCTCTCCCAACAGACGAAGCACAACGTTGTCAAGAAACTGTCGCTCTTGGTTGAACCTGTCTCTAAGCTTCTTTTGAATCAAGTGGGATGTCCCCTGCAAAGAGTTCTTTCCACTCATTGTAGGAAGATACACTTTGGGCTTTATACGTACGCAGCTTTGTTCGTTGTTTGCGTTAAACTCTGTTATTTTAATGATCGCTTGCAACTTTTCCTGGTCGTTGGAGAAAAAGTTTATCTGACTAGAGTCTCTTTCACGCAACTCTGACTCTATGTTTTCAGCCATGAATCGCGTCGTCTCCTCTTCTTCAAGAAGTCGGCTAATATTGAAAAGACAAAGGCGGACATTCTCGTTAAATTGGTCTTCTCGCATGTCTGCAGTCATCTTGATATAGGATGACTGAAGCACTAGCAATCCCACGAATGCGATTGCCATGATACCCACCAAACATACTATTCCGAGACTTTTTCTCATCTTGTCTTAAAAAGTTTTAATCAAAAGTAAAGTTTTAAATTTAACATTTCGACATATTAACAAACTTTAATTGTTCTTATAAGGTAAAAAAGCTTATTTTTGTATCATAATTGGAGTTTTAGGGGGCAAAAATATGGGTATTCCTACGATCATAACAGATTTGGCACTCATAATGACGGTGGCGGGTATTTCAACTATTATATTCAAATGGTTGAAACAGCCAATCATATTGGGTTATATTGTTGCCGGCTTTTTAGTCAGCAAACAATTTGTCTTTGCTCCGGATATCATTGGTGATGACGACGTTGAGGTCTGGGCAAAGATTGGTGTTATTTTCCTTTTGTTTGCACTTGGTCTTGAATTCAGTTTCCGTAAGGTTGCTAAAGTAGGCAAAAGTGCATTACTGGCATCTTCGATTATTATCCCCGGCATGATATTAGTAGGTTTGGGAGTAGGAAATTTATTAGGGTGGAGCGTGTCCAATAGCGCTATGCTTGGATGTATGATTTGTATGAGTTCCACTACTATTATCCTAAAAGCTCTTGATGACCTGGATCTCCGCAGCCACCGTTTTGCTAGTGTGGTGCTTGGAGTGCTGATATTTGAGGATTTGGCAGCCATAATGATAATGGTGCTACTTCCTACTATTGCCGCCGGTCAGGCTTTTGAGGGAACAGAGTTTCTTTATGCTATCCTTCGTTTAGTTTTCTTCCTTGTAATTTGGCTAGTAATCGGTATTTTTTTCATTCCGTCGATACTAAAAAGGACTAAGAATTTCCTTAATGACGAGACGCTTCTAATTGTTGCGACGGGATTGTGTCTTGGTATGGTTTATTTTGCTTCAGCAGTTGGTTTCAGCGAGGAATTTGGTGCTTTTGTGATGGGCTCAATTCTTGCGGAGACTATAGAGGCAGAAAGAATCACTAAGGTGATGAATCCAATCAAGGATTTTTTTGGAGCTGTTTTTTTTGTATCTGTCGGTATGATGATTGATCCTGCCATTCTTGCAGAGTATTGGAAAGAGATTTTCGCAATTTCGGTGGCTGTCATCATTGGTCAGGTATGTTTAGGAACGACTGGAATACTTTTCTCAGGTGCGACGCTTCGTACTGCTATACAATGTGGATTCAGCCTCACTCAGGTCGGTGAGTTTGCATTTATTGTTGCTTTGCTAGGAACACAGTTGGGCCTTTGTGATGAGTTTTTATATCCTGTGATTGTGGCGGTGTCAGTAGTGACAATCTTCATTACTCCGTTTATGATGAAGTCGGCAATCCCTGTGGTGGAATGGCTGAATGTTAAGTTGCCTGAAAAGTACAGAGCCATGATTGAGCGCACACAGACAAAGAAGGAGGTTGAAGGTGTGATGGCAGTATGGAAAAATCTTCTTACTCAGATCCTTGAGATTGTCGGAATATACGGAGCTGTAAGTGCTGCGATTGTGCTTGTATTTGTCACTTATATCTTCCCTAATGTATCGCAAATAACTGGAGGATACTGGATTAACATCGTGCTGACTGCTTTCAGCATTCTGCTTGTTTCGCCTCTTGTACGTGCAATTATAGCGAAAAAGAATCATTCACCTGAATATAAATATCTGTTTGAGTCCAACCGTAGCAACTGGGCCCCATTGGCCGGTCTAACGTTGCTAAGAGTTGTGGTTGGAGTTGTGATAGTATCTTCGTTGATACACGAGGGAGTGTTAAGAAACAGCCCAGTAGGAATATCGGTGTTTATAGCAATGATTATCCTTTTCTTGATTTTCAAGTCGAGAATGATTAAATATTGGTCTATTAAGATTGAGCGTAAGTTCTTCTATAATCTTAATATCCGTGAGATTGAGATGCGCAAAAATATGGTGAAATCATCTGTTTTTGAAAGCACAGCACTTTCAAAGAGCCTTTCGGCACACGATCTCCATTTGGCTGATTTCGTTGTTGACGCTAATGCAGAATGCTGTGACAAGACTTTGATTGAGCTTAATCTTCGACAAGTTTGTGGAGTGCATGTTGTTTCTATTATACGTGGAGGGTTGCGAATCAATATCCCCGGTGGAAAGGAAAAAATTATGCCTTGCGACAAAGTCCTTGTACTTGGTACTGATGACCAACTTACTGCAGTTGCCAAGATTTTTGGTAAGCCTACTTTTGACACTACTATTCAGAAGAAGGAAGTCAGTGTGGAGCAGTTGATTATTAAGAAGGAGTCTTTGCTTGAAGGAAAGACTATTTTGGAGTCGGGAATCAGAGATAAAGCTAAGTGTTTGGTTGTTGGAATAGAGCATGAAGGTCAGACTACAATGTCGCCTAATATCCACACTAAATTCTGCATTGGTGATGTGGTCTGGATTGTAGGTGAAAAAGATAAGATTCAGGATTTGATACAAAGTTCATTAACATCAATTGATTTCAAGTAATATGAAAGAACATTTGCCTTTATTACACCACATGCTCGACGGAGTTGTTGAAGTCGGCACAGATGAGGCAGGACGTGGACCGTTGGCTGGGCCAGTTTATGCAGCGGCAGTTATTCTTCCACCTGATTTTCAATTGGATGAGTTGAACGACTCTAAGCAGCTTACTGAGAAACAACGTTATAAACTACGCCCGATAATCGAGGAAAATGCCATTGCGTGGGCTTTGGGAATTTGCACTCCGGAGGAGATTGACAAGTATAATATCCTTCAGTGCTCAATCATGTCTATGCACCGTGCTATTGAGGCACTTGGAATAGAACCACAGCATATCATTGTCGACGGTAATAAATTCCGTCCTTACAAGAATATTCCGCATCATACAGTTGTTGGTGGAGATGGTAAGTACTTATCAATTGCAGCAGCGTCGATTCTTGCTAAAACTTATCGTGATGATTATATGATGAAGATTGCCGAGGAGTATCCTATGTATGGCTGGTCTAAGAATAAAGGTTATCCTACTAAAGCACACCGTGAGGCTATTGCTGAGTTCGGACCGTCGCCATATCATAGAAAATCATTCACTTTGTTGCCTTGCCAGAAACCGATTGATTTCGGAGAATAGAAAGTATAAATGAGTATTGTGACAATTAAAGAATAACATATGGCATTACCGATATTTGAAGATTTCCTATATCCGTTTCTTTGTCAACTTAAAGATAAAGAAGTTTCAAAACAAGAAATAAAGCAGTCTCTAATTAAGCATTTTAACTTAAGCGATGAAGATTGTATGTTAATGACTAAAGGAGGTACGTCATCTCAAATAAATGATCGCATAGGTTGGGTGCTTCAGTATTAATGGTACTTTCCCACGTTTTGAGTGATTTCAATCTTATTTTTTCAAAAAATAACGTAATTTTTCTCTGAGGACGCTGTGCCTCTGTGGTTGATTTTTACATGTGCTCGCCTTCGGCTCGCACTTGTGGTGAGGGAAGGGCGTTCCGCCCTTAACAATCCTCATTTTGGACAACTGCTATATAATCTCCTTATGAATTACGCACTACGAATTGCGTTTATTCCTCTCTTGATCGTTTGATTTTGTTTCTAAACTCGTTAAGAGTCTCACCAGTGAATTTTTTGAATGTACTGCTCATGTGGCTACTGCTTGAGAATCCACAAGTATTGGATAGATATTCTAGTTCTCTTTCAGGATCCTCAGTCAACAATTTCTTTATCTTCTTTACTCTCAATTCTGCGATGAATTCGAAGAAAGTGCTTTGATAAGTAGTGTTGATGAATCTCGACACATATGTACGGTTTGTTCCGATTTTGTTAGCAATATCGTTAAGTGTCAGACCAGGCTGGAGAAAACCCTCCTCTTCGATCCATTTTTTTATTCTCTGAGCGATAGGCGACTCCTCATTCAATAGAGTGCTGTCGATATTCTTAGTGAGAGTGGCATTGTCCAACTCCTCTTTGTCCTGTTTGATTGAAGGAGTGTCGGCAAAATTATTTTTAACAATATCTTTAGACTTATCCTCCTCGTCCTTTTTCAAACCAAGATACAAGCGTTCTGCGTGAATTTGGTATTTGTTCAACGACTGAACCACGTAGAAATATGCAAGAGCGGCGAAGAAGAAGAATACGGCGATTGTGATTTTATCTGAGTAGCAAAGCAACACACCACTTAGAGAGAATACAATAATTGCCAACGATGCATCGTAAGTCCAGTCGATATATAAGAAAATATAGTCGGAAAACTCTTCCTCAAGGCTGAACATGGCTTTTCTGTATAATTTGCCAAATCTCATCACCCAGAATCCGCAGTGTGAAACGAAGATCATTGCAATTAAGATTCCAATTAGACCGTTTTCGATTCCTAGAACACTGGTTGTGAAATTGCCTACTAGTAGGGTAGCGAGGAATATTACGATGTCTCTTATTACTATTTTCTTTGTCAGATAATCAGGAGCGATCAAAGGGATAACCATCCATACCCATTGGATTCCCATCGCATAGAAAAAGGAGAGCATCATGCACTTTATTCCCACGGAAGTATCTGTTGTGACGTCGACGGAAAGAAGGATGAGGCTGAGAATCGCTGTGATTAATGCTATATTTCCGGCCAAGACTTTCGACCTTCTAAGAATCTTAAAAGGTACAGTGTCTGCAACGACATCTGTCCTGTATAGGGTTACTGCTAAACCTAAAGAGACAAATGCTGTTCCAGATAGTATGGCTGTATATATGGCATCAAGCGTCATATAAATATCAAATATTATGTTAGAGCACGTTTGTGCAACTCTACATTAATTCAAATGATTTTGCCAATTCAAGAGCATCATTCTCATGCTTCTCCATAATCTCTCTCTCTCCAGGACCTTTGTCGTTTATGCCGCACAAATGCAGGACACCGTGAATCACGACTCTGAAAAACTCAGATTCAAACGATGTGTTAAATTTTTCAGCATTTGTTGCGATTGTGTCGATACTGATCACCATGTCGCCAGAGATGACATCTTCTTCAGTATAGTCGAATGTTATGATATCTGTGTAATAATCATGCTGAAGGAACTCCTTGTTCACTTCCAAAATATGGTCGTCTGAGCAAAATAAATACGACAAATCACCCACTTTCTTGCCGTGAAGCTCCGCTACTTTTTTGATCCATGCCGAGACATTTCTTTTCTTTATCTTAGGCATCTTGATCTTAGAATGCTCCTTGTCGTATGTAATTGCCATAACCTCTATATTTGTGCATGATTTACCAAATGTCTTCAAAATTAGTCTAAATTATCTCTTCTGCAAAATTGTGAAGCAAAAAGATTTATTACTTTTGCAAAAAATCATAACTTTGGGGTCGTAACCAGTATATGAAGATGCAAGAACATTTGGTAAAAATTAAGTGTGCGTTAAGTCTTTCTATTATGATGTCGTGTGTGTTTCCTACTCATGCGGCTAAAGTTGTTGTGTCTGGAAAGAATGAATCTTATGCTGGTGAGACGTTGGAACTAAGAACTTATAGTGAGAAAATTCTCAATAGTTCTGAATCTGTTGCGACTGCCAAAGTCGACAAGGAGGGTGAATTCACGTTTGAGTTTGATTTGACAAACGAGTGTCAGGTGTTTCTTCCTGGCGATGCTCAACGAGGATATTTGTATGTAGAACCGGGAAAGAGTTATGTGGTGGAGATACCTAATAAAAGATTAAGAACACTTTCCGAGAAGCTCCAACCTTATTTTGAACCTAATGAGTATCTTTTCTTCATTCAGAAACCTGATAAGAAAGATGTGAATATGAAGATTCTTCAGTTTGAAGACGCGTATGATTTCTTCACGATGAAGACTCTTGCTAGCAAAGGCGATGTTGATACTGTCCAATTTTCTGTTAAAGAGTTGAATCGTATCTTCAGTGATATGAACACAAAATTTGAGAAAGGATATGTTGATTATCGTTGCTTGCTTCTAAAGGCTCAATTTTCCGATCCTGTTCAGATGGGTGGTGTCTATGCAGAATTCTCAAAACTTGGAGTGGATAAAACAAATCCTGCATTCTGGGACTTATTCAACAATGTCTTCTATAACTTGATTCCAAACACTTTGAAAAGTGAGGATTTCTATGTTTTCAAAAAGATCGTTGAGACGTTGAATGCGAAGATGCTTTTGATGCACCTTCAGGAGCAATACAAACTTGCTGACACTGAATTGAGAGAACTTGCGGCAATAAAAATTATTGGCGACTTGGTAGCAGCGGACATCTTTGACAATAGGATAGTGGTAAGAATGCTTCAGAGACTTTCTTCTGTTGTGACGATGGAAGAAAACAAAGAATTGGCTTTGAATGTGGCTGCTACAGTTGGATCAACACTTGTAGGAGAGGGTGCACCAAACCTTGTCGGCCATGACATGAATGGTAAAAAACACGAATTGACCGAGTTTTTAGGTAAATATATCTATCTCAATATATGCAACTCACGCCTAATGAAGACGGAGAAGGATTTAAAAATTCTTGATCGTTTCCAAGAAACATTTGAGGGCCAGCTTCAGGTGGTGAATATCTTTGTCTACGATGATAAGGATAATGTAGAGAAGGTGACAAAAGGATTGTCGGGCAAGATGCAGGTGTGGATGGCTCCCGAGTCGGACGTGTTGAGAAAGATTTACAATGCTCGTGCCATTCCGTCGTATTATTTGATGGATAATGAGGGTAAGTTTGTCCTTTTGCGTAAAGCCGAACCAAACGATGAGTTGAGATATCTATTGCTAAATATTTTCGATAGACAGTAGCACAAAATTATAGAACTATGTATTCAAGAGAAGAAGTAAAGGAGCTTAAAAGAGATTTCTGGAATGGATTTGATGAGTTTTGTGCCAAACTCCCACGTTTCAAGTACAAGCACAAGAAATGGATTCTCTATAATACTAAGATCAAAGGTGTCGAAATGAAATTCGGTGCTGGCAGAGACGGTGCATATGTAATCCTAGAGTTGAATCATAGAAATCCCAACAAACGTGCGGAGAAGTGGGAATTACTAAAACAATATAAGGTGGTGATTGAGGAATATTTTGATGAACCTATTTGGCAGGATGAGTTCATCAAGGAGTGTGGCACACCTGTAAGCAGAATCTATAAACATAAACCAGATCTTGATATCCACCGTCGCGATGATTGGAGAGAATTTTATATATTCCTATCAAAAGAGATGTCTAAACTAGAAAAGGCATTCAATGAGATGCGTGAACTTCTTCAAGATGAAGAGGCGAATGAAGAGTTCTAGTTTATGTCTAAATTTTTCTACATTACGCATTTTATTTTTAATTTTGTAATCAAAATCCATAAAACGGACTTTTGTTACATTAAAATTGTATAAAACAAAGAAAATAACAATTACTTATAATCATGGAGAATAAAAACCATTCGTTGATTTTCATGCTTCTTTTAGGTCTTTCTCTGATGTGGATGATGTATACATCAAATCAGAATGAGGCTTACTTCCAGCAGCAGGCTCAGATTAAGAAGATGCGTGAAGATTCGTTGGCTAGAGTTGCAGATTCGATTGCTAAGACAGATTTACCTACATTTACAGAAGGAGTGTCGGATTCTGTTAAGAATTTTGAGTTGCAGAAAATGTATGGTGCTTTTGCCGCAGCTGCAAACGGTGCTAATGAGACAGTTTCGTTGGAAAATGATTTGGTGAAAATCGATTTCTCAACAGTCGGTGGTTTCGTTGAAAAGGCTACATTGAAGAAATATAATCTATATGGTAGTTCTGAACCAGTAATCCTAAATAAAAGTGAGCTTTCTCGCTTTAACATTGAATTGGAGTCGGCTTCATTGAAAAATATCAATACGGAGGAGATGTGTTTCGCAGTTACTGCAAAGAATGACACATCTGTTACTCTTTCACTTCGTGCGGCTCAGGGAGGTTCGCTTGATTTCATCTACACATTGCCAAAAGATGAGTATATGATGTCGTTCCAGATGAAGGCTGACGGACTTGGAAACCAGGTTAAACCTGCATCTGAGATTAAGATCAATTGGGAACAGGAGATTGAGCAGAAGGAGAAAGGTAGAACATTTGAGAATCGTTATGTTCAGTTATATTATAAAGAGGTAGACGGTGGTGTTGACTACTTATCTGAGGTTGAGGATGCACAAGAGAATGTAGAAGATCCAGTTAAGTGGATTGGATTCAAGGATCAGTTCTTCTCGTCTATCTTCATTAATGGCAAGAACAACAAGTTCACTTCTACTCAGTTGACATCTACAGTGTCTAAGACAAAAACAAAGGAAGTTCCGATGAAGAGTTTTAAGGCTGAGATGAAGTTGCCTTTCAATCCAAACAGCGGATCGACAGCTGATTTCCACTTGTATTTCGGACCAAACGATTATGACATCCTTTATGATTATGATGATAAGCTTGACGACGAAGTATTGCTAAATCGTATTGTAGCGATTGGTGGTGGTATTTTGCGTTGGGTTAACCAGGGAATCACAATTCCTTTGTTTAACTTCTTCTCATCTATTTTCAGCAATTACGGTTTGATTATCTTGCTAGTGACTTTGGTTATCAAGATGATTGTATTCCCATTCACAAGAAGCTCATACGTTTCTATGGCTAAGATGCGTGTATTGAAGCCACAGATTGAGGAGATTAACGCACGTATCCCTGAAGATAAGGCTATGGAGCGTCAGCAGGAGGTTATGCAGCTTTACTCTAAGGCAGGTGTTAACCCAATGGGTGGATGTTTGCCAATGTTGCTTCAGATGCCGTTCTTGGTAGCTATGTACTACTTCTTCCCATCAGTGATCGACCTACGTGGTCAGAGCTTCCTATGGGCTGAGGATTTGTCTTCATACGATGACGTGATCAAGTTTGGAACTGATATCCCATTCATCGGTGACCACTTGAGTTTGTTCTGTGTATTGATGACAATCACTAACGTGGTTTATATGTATTTCAATTCAAAGATGCAGGACACCGGTGCTACTCAGCAGATGCCAATGATGAAGGTTATGATGTACGTCATGCCATTCATGTTCTTCTTCATGTTCAACGATTATGGTTCAGGTCTTACATACTACTACTTCGTTTCATTGTTGATTACAATCATTATCAATTTTGTTGTGAAGGCAACAGTGGACGAGAAGAAACTTTTGGAGAAGATTAAGGAGAACCAAAAGAAACCACAGAGCCAGAGCTCTTGGATGGCACGTATGCAGGAGATGCAGCAGAAGCAGAAGGAGATGATGGAGGCTCAGCAGAAGTTGCAGAACCAGAATAAGCAGAACCAGAAATAACAGGTTGTTATAAACGAGGATTGTTAAGGGCGGAACGTCCTAACCCCCTCACACAAGCGAGCCCGTAAGGGCGAGCGTAAAATAATATACATAAAATTATATTGATGCAAGAGATTTGCATTATCCTATATGTGATATTATTGTTTGTGGTTTCTAATAGAAAGAAGACTGCAAACGACATAGACTTTTTCACAGCCGGCAAGAATTCATCTTGGCCGGCTGTGGCTTTTGGTATGGTAGGTGCAACCATATCCGGAATTTCACTGATTAGTGTGCCAGGTATGGTGGTCAACAATTCCTTCTACTATATGCAGATGGTGATCGGTTTCATCTTGGGATATGTTGTGGTGGCATATTGTTTGCTGCCAATTTATTATAAGTTGGGATCGGTATCTATCTACAGCTATTTTGAGAATCGATTTGGAAAGAAAAGTAGAACGACGGTTTCTGCACTGTTTTTACTTAATAAGATGCTTTCTTCGGCAGTCAAACTCTATGTGGTGATGCTGGTGTTACATCGCTTCATATTTGACAAATACGGAATCAGTTTTGAGATTGCAACTTTGATAGTGGTAGCTGTCATATTTGCATATACCTTCCGCAATGGAGTGAAGAGTGTGGTGATGACGGATTGCATACAGACAGCATGTTTACTTATCACTACAATTGTATTACTCGTTGAGGCTTTCTCCGCAGTAAATGGCAATTTCTCCGATGTTTTTAATTTCGCGTCGACGGAGGACTTGACTAAAACTATAGATTTTGAATCCTTTTCTAATAGATCTCATTTTATAAAACAGTTTATTTCCGGAGCGTTTATTGTTGTTGTGATGACGGGATTGGATCAGGAAGTGATGCAAAAAAACCTTACTTGCCGTAATCTCAAGGAGGCACAAAAGAATATGATGGTGACGGGAGTGATGTTTACTCCGATAAATCTGATGTTCCTTGTGCTTGGAGCAACCCTCGTCTACTTGGCTCATACACAAGGCCTGATATTACCTGAAAAATCCGATGAAATCGTACCTTTATTTTGTAATCAGTTTGGCGACGTCGCTATTTGCTGCCTTACACTTGGTATGATTGCAGCGTCTTTTTCTTCAGCAGATTCTGCACTTGTTGGAATGACCACATGTCTGCTTACAGATGTGATGCATAAGAATCTCTCTGATGTGTCGCGCAAACAGCGTTATATTATTCACGGTATATTGGCAATTATGCTTGTAGGTGTGATTTTGATTTTCAATGCTAACTCGCAAACATCAGCTTTGAATATCATTTATACGGTCGTTTCTTATGTTATGGCTCCGATATTGGGATTATTCCTGTTTGGTGTCTTCACAAAACGTGATATCATTGACAAGGCGACGCCATTAGTTTGTATGCTTACTCCAGCCGCAATGTGGTTTATTGATACTTATTCAAAAGAACACGGTTATAAATTCGGCTATGAACTTTTGGTGTTGGGTGCATTCGTCACAATTCTTGGATTATGTCTGACAACTATAGGAAAATCTTCAAAATAGCACTTCCAAGCATTGCAACTAATATTAGTGTGCCATTACTTGGTTTTGCTGATATGGCTATCGCAGGTCATATCGGTGATGCTTCATATATTGGAGCAGTCAGCCTTGGTGCTGCAATGATTAGTCTTCTATATTGGAATTTCGGATTCCTACGTATGAGCACCACAGCACTCACGGCTCAGGCGTTGGGCGCAAGAAAATTAGGAGTGTGCTGCCAGGTGTTGGTCAGAGCACTTGTAATCGCCATGATTGGAGCGGTTGCAATTCTACTGATAAAAGGATGGATTATAGATTTAGTGTTGAGATATTCCGAAGCATCTGCTGAGACAGAGGAACTCACGTCGAGATACATCAATATCTGTTTGTTGGGAGCTCCCGCGTCGCTTACAACATATACATTTAAAGGATGGCTGGTGGGAATGCAGAACACCAAGTCGACGATGTATATCGCAGTCGGAGAGAATATGCTCAACGTATTGCTGAGCGCAATCTTCGTATTTGCCTGTGGTTTTGGAATAGAAGGAATTGCTCTTGGTACCGTCGTCGCACAATATTTGGGAACTGCCTTTTGCCTTTACATTTATTTTACCGCATACAAAAGAATCGGTCAATACGCCGATTTTAGTCGTCCTTTCGACGGAATATTAAGTTTTTTCAAAGTCAATTCACTTATCTTCGTCCGTAATCTTTGTATGATTGCTGTGACAGTATGCTTCACACTTTTCGGAAGCAGCTACGGGGAATTAGTGTTGGCAGTCAACGCATGTATTATGCAATTTTTCACCTTCTTCTCCTATTTCATGGACGGATTTGCTTTTGCTGGCGAGGCAATAGTAGGAAAGACGGAAGGAGCTCGTCAGATGGAAGAGCAACGTCGCACAGTGCAGCGATTATTCAATATCGGAATAGCGATGGCTATACTTTTCGCCATTATCTACGGAATCGGATTGACACCGATCGTGTCGCTCCTTACTGATGATATGGCTGTGAGAGAGACATCCAAAGAACTAAGATTATTTGCCACACTGATACCGATAATGTCGTTTGCCGCCTTCTTATGGGATGGAATCTACGTCGGCAAACTATTATCGAAACACATGAGTATATCGCTTCTATTAGCGGCAGCTGTCTTTTTTATGATTTACAATACAATGTCCGACATTTTTGGCTCGAACGTATTGTGGATAGCCTTCCTTTCATACGCTGCGACGAGGAGTCTGTATCAGACAGTGGTATATTTGAGGAATAAGAATTAAGACCTAAAAATCGTATTTGATACCTGCATGGAATAATCCTTGTGCACTCAACTCTATTGTCTCGAAATAACCTCTGAGTTTTTTCCCTCCGAATTCAAGGCCAAGAAGAGCTACGCATGGAACAGGACAAACTTCAGTATATTTTTCGTCGTTTAGATCTTTAATGAATCCTAAGTTCAAACCTATACCATAACGCTGATAAAGAGAAAAGTGTTCTCTGCTAACCCAAGTAAGTTTGATTTGAGGTACTAAAATTAAATGGTTGTATGTTTTTGTGCCACACTCTTTCTGCCATTGATCATAGTGATTTTTATAAAATTCGAGCTCTTTTTGGAAGTATTCTTCATATATAGTCCCACGAGCATCCTCTAATTTCTTGGTTAAATTATTGATATAGTTGTTGTAATAAGATGTCAAGAAAACAATATCCGTTTTATTTTTCTGCCAAGTAATGTCCATACCTAATTTCACTCTTCGATGTAATTTATAAAAGTAATGAACATTAATGGCTGGAGTGTAAGAAAAATCTTTTTCGATGGGTTTATCGTCATCCTCACAGTTAAATTTAAATATATCTGGACTATCCAATATATTTGCGAAAGTGAAGCAACCTATACCTGCACCGATTTCATGTTTTGTATCTGGATCGTAAAAAGGTTTGTTGCCTCTTGCAGAAATATTGATTGTATTTAGTAGTATGACTACCAACAAAATAGCTTTTCTCATGTTATAAAAATTTCGCTTTTATTAATTATAAATTCTAATCTCATTGAATTTATTGCGAATTTAATAATTGTAGAATAATTATCAAAACGAATTAATGATTATTGTCCATTTAACAACATCGTCACGAGTTTGTCATAATCTTGCAATCTTTTGATTCGAATTTTGCAGCGTCAAACAGAAAATTTATGACGATGAAAACAAAAACGATTTTGGCAGGCATACTTGCTTGCACCGGTTTTACTGCAAATGCGCAGAGTGAACAACCTTCCGAAGAGATTAACGGTAAAGCAATCATTCAGGTTTTTACAAATTTCCACAACGGATTCTTCACTCACAACGATGACAGAGGTTTCGACCTTGACCGCAGCTACCTTGGCTATGAGTGTAAGTTTGGAAAAGAACTTTCTATAAAGGGTGTGGCTGACTTTGGAAAATCATCTAGCGTGGATGATTACCAGCGTATCGCTTATATCAAGAATGCTATGGTGAAGTGGCACCACAATAAGTTTACTCTATCTGGAGGACTTATCTCTACCACACAGTTTGGTTTCCAGGAAAAGTTTTGGGGCTACCGTTATGTGAGAAAATCATTCCAGGATGAATATAAGTTTGGTAGCAGCGCCGATCTTGGTATGTCCTTTGCCTTTGATTTCAACGAACATTTCTCTGCCGACGCTATAATTGTGAATGGAGAGGGATACAAGAAACTTCAGAAGAAAGACGGTTTGAACTATGGTGTTGGTGCGACAATCAAGCCAGTTAAAGGTCTTCAGGCACGAGTTTATGGAGGAATCAACCAGAAAAGTGAGGAGGGACAGGAGTCTACTTCCAATTTCGCTGCTTTTGTCGGCTACAAGAGTGATGCCTTCTCAATCGGTACGGAATACAACCGTATTTGGAACTCTTCATTTAAGGAAGATGCCGACTTGAGTGGTATGTCTTTCTATGTAGACGCTAAAGTTGGAAAGAAAACGAATATCTACGCACGTTTCGATGATTTGTTCTCTAAGAACGATTGGAACAGAGCTAAAGACGAGTCTGCGGCAATCTTAGGTTGTCAGGTTAAGCTTGGCAAATATGTGAAGATTGCTCCTAATATTCGTTTGAACATGCCGAAGGAAGAGGAAGCAGACAATGTTTGCTATGCATACGTCAACTGTTTCTTTGGATTCTAAAACACAATCTTGTTAAACATAAAAATTAAAAAGTCATGAAAAAGATAATTCTTTCGGTAATATCCTTTGTTTTCGCCCTTGCGGTGGTATCTTGTGGAGGAAACACAAATAATGGAGTTGATACAATTAAACGTGAAGGTCAGAAACTTTCTGGTGCAGGTGCAACCTTCCCATTGCCATTCTACAATGTAGTGTTTGAGCAGTTTGCTGAGCAGTACAACGATGCTGTTGCTTACGGTGGAATAGGATCTGGTGGTGGAGTACGTAATCTACGCGATAAAATCGTGGATTTTGCAGGTAGTGATGCATTCCTTTCTGCCGATGAAATGGCGAATATGGATCCGGTTATCCATATCCCTACTTGTATGGGAGCCGTAGTAGTGGCGTACAATCTTGAAGGAGTGTCAAATCTAAATTTGTCGGGTGAGCTTGTAGCTGATATCTTCGGTGGAAAAGTAAAAAAGTGGAATGATGAGCGTTTGGTTAAGATGAATCCCGACGTCGCTCTTCCAGATGAAGAGATTATCCCAGTCTTCCGTTCCGACGGTTCGGGTACAACATTTGTCTTTACAGATTATCTTTCAAAGGTAAGTCAGGAATGGGCAACTAAGTATGGTGCTGGCAAGTCTGTCAATTTCCCAACTGGTCAGGCAGCCAAGGGTAATCCTGGAGTGGCAGGAGTTGTTTCGCAGACAAAGAATTCAATTGGATATGTAGGTTCGGAGTATGCTTTCGCACAGAAAATTCCATACGCAAAGATTCAGAATAGATGTGGTGAGATGATCGAACCGTCGCCAGCATCCATTTCTGCAGCTGCTTCAGGTGATATTCCTGCCGACACACGTACATCAATCACTAATTCAGATGCTCAGGGAGCGTATCCAATCAGTTGCTTCACATGGATTATTGTATACAAAGAGCAGAATTATTCAGATCGTACAAAAGATCAGGCAATAGCTACTCTTGACCTTTTGCAATATATCCTTTCCGACGGTGCCCAGAACATCACTTCCGATGTGCATTATGCTCCACTACCTCCTAAGGCTAAGGAATTAAGTCTTTCAAACTTGAAGACTGTGACTTACAAAGGCGAAGCATTGTTGAAGTAATCATCTCTATCTATGAACGATAAACTATTCAAAACCCTATTGTTCACAGCTGCGTTGATGATGCCGATAGTGTGTGGTGGCATAGTGTACGCACTTGTCACCGATGCCTATGACGCATTCAACCATTTTGGTTTCTTCAACTTCTTGACCTCTTCTGATTGGAACTATACGGAAGGATCAGAACGATATGGAGCTTTGTCATTCATTACGGGAACACTTCTCACCACGCTGCTCGCTTTGCTTTTCTGTATCCCCTTCTCAATGCCCGTGGCTCTTTTTGTAGGCGAATATTTCAAGGGATCTAAGGTGGCGACGGTGCTCAGCACAGTGACGGATCTTCTTGCAGGTATTCCTTCTATCATCTATGGACTTTGGGGATTCTATACATTGCGACCTATCATCATGGATCTCCACATCTCTCCACAAGGTTCTGGAATCTTAACTGCGTCGTTAGTGCTTGCTATTATGATCGTGCCATACGCTGCGTCGTTGAGTTCTGAATTCATTAAGATGGTGCCAAACGATTTGAAAGAGGGAGCCTACAGCCTTGGAGCCACTCGTGCAGAGGTAATGAGAAGAATTGTAGTGCCTGTGGCTGGATCTGGAGTCTTCTCTGCTTATATCCTTGCTATCGGACGTGCGTTGGGAGAGACAATGACGGTGACTATGCTAATTGGAAATACCAACGATATTCCAAGTTCAATCACATCAACAGGTAATTCCATGGCATCCATCATAGCCAACCAGTTTGGAGAGGCTGACGGATTGCGCCTATCTTCGTTGATTGCAATCGGATTGATCCTCTTTCTTATTACTGCCATCATCAACATGATTGGAAAGATGATGATTAAACGAGTCAGAATATCATAGAATAAGAAGTATATGACAAATTTGAAAAATAAAAGCCGTTTGGCAAAGGATAGAGTGGTGTTGTGGGCAATCTGTTTCTTCTCTGCACTAACTGCTGTGCCATTGTTTGCGATTCTTGGAGAGGTATTCTTTCGTGGATATAGTCAGTTGTCGTGGTCATTCTTCACAGAAGCTACTCCTACAGCCTACAAGGCGATGAAGGCGATTGAAGCAGGAAATCCTATCCCTGGAGGTATTGCAAACGGTATCGTCGGAACGATGATCATGCTTGGTATGGCTGTGATGGTGGCTGTCCCGCTTGGAATCCTTTGTGGAGCTTACCTTGCTGAGAATAGAAAAAGCAAATTCGCGCAGACGGTGAGTTATCTTACCGACTTACTTCAGGGTACACCGTCCGTAATTATCGGTATAATCGTCTATATTTGGGTGGTGGTGCCAATGAAAGGTTATTCAGCTATAGCAGGTAGTGTGGCTCTTTGTATCATGATGCTGCCGCTTATTATCCGTTCGACGGAGGAAACGTTGAAGATATTACCAGTGTCACTTAAAGAAGCTGGACTTGCACTCGGCGGTAATCGAGCAAGCGTTATGCTTCGTGTACAGCTTCCTGCAGCGTTTGGAGGAATATTTACAGGAGTTTTGCTTGCCATCTCACGTGTGATTGGAGAGACAGCTCCTTTGATGTTCACAGCTCTCGGATGTTCATTTATCCGTTGGTCGGTAGACAAACCAATTTCTGCTGTGCCATTGCTTATTTGGGAATTCTTCAACGACCCTAACCTACAGCAGTTGATTTGGGGAGCGTCTCTTTTCCTACTACTTTTTGTCCTTACATTAAATATCACCGCTAAATATCTTGCTAAAAAATGGAACCAATAACACCAATACTTGAGTTTAAGAAGACTTGCGTGTCGTACACCAAGCAGACAATGGCAGTGAAATATGTCTCTGCCTTTATCGAACGAAATACAATCACAGCCATAATGGGGCCATCCGGATGTGGCAAGTCGACGTTGCTTCGCGCGGTCAACCTTATGCATAACCTTTATCCAGATATCCGCGTCGACGGGGAAATCTTGCTTAATGGTGAGAATATTCTATCGATGGAGCCTATCGATGTGCGACGTCGCATAGGAATGGTATTCCAGAGACCTACACCATTCCCTACGATGAGCATTTATGACAACGTATTGGCTGGATTCATGTTAAATGGAATACATCTGTCTAAATCGGACAAGGATGAGACCGTTGAAAGATGCCTTAAAAGTGTTGCGTTGTGGGAAGAGGTAAAAGATGTGCTCAACAAGAAAGGCACATTTCTTTCTGGAGGACAGCAACAAAGATTATGTATAGCACGAGCTTTGGCTATGAAACCAGATGTTTTGCTTATGGACGAACCGACGTCGGCACTTGATCCTATTGCGACAAAGCATATTGAGGAACTCTTGCTAGAGTTGCAGAAAGAAGTCACGATTCTTATTGTAACTCATAATATGGGTCAGGCAATGCGAATATCTTCACGCTCTATGTTCATGTATCTTGGTGAATTAGTTGAATATGGCGACACTGAATCCATGTTCTCAAATCCAAAAGATGAACGTACAAAATCGTATCTAACAGGAAAAATGGGATAGTTTCATTTCTCTCTACCAATATATCGTATATTGGGATCCACAAGATGGTTGGTAAGTGTCCATCTTGTGGATTTTTTGTATGTGGGGAACAATGCGTAATTACACAACCTCTCCCATAATCAAATCCTTTGGCAAATGAATTATGTCAAATGCAAAAAGACGTTTGCTTAAATCCTTTAGAGATGCTCCGAAATGATAGACCGTGTCGTCTATGATTAGGAATCGATCGTGAAAATGCCCTTCAAACACGCAACCTTCGTGTGGAGTCAAGTTTGTGCGAATAAAGAAATCAATCTGTTGCTGATGCTCGTCAAGACGTTGCTCAATTTTGTTTTGGAGAAACGCTCATCTGTACGTTCCTGTAAAGCCACAAGCTGACCATTGATGGAATAACCTCGAAGAAGATAGTCTTTTGAATATTGTTTGCCCATTGACGGAATTGTGTTGCATTTTTGCTGTTGACTCTATAACCCACAGATAGTATGGCATCTAAGTTATAAAATTGCGTTTTGTAATTTTTGCCATCTGCCGCAGTATATTCCAAAATGGAATGAACTGAATCTTTTATTAATTCCCCTTCTTTGAAGATATTGTTTAGATGTTTTGAAATGGCAGGCTGTTTAACTCCAAATAAATCCGCAATTTGTTGTTGTGTCAACCAAACTGTTTCATTCTCAATCTGGACTTTCAACTTCAAGCTCTCATTTGGCTGATAAAGGATGATCTCTCCTTTGCTGGACTCTGTATTGCTACTATTCATATTGTTTAAATTTTGACTAAAACATTGTATTAATTCATAATGCAAATATACGACTTTATATCTAAATGCGAAATTATCTGAGAAATGATAGGTACTGCCTTCCAGGCAGGGGAAATGCCACGAGCGAACCGTGGATACGGTTCTTATATAATGAGCCCATGGTTGATTCCGACGAAGCAGAGCGAGGAGGAAGCTACCGTGGGGAAACGGGATCAATTCGTATTTCGTAATTGTCGGTATGTGCATTCTACCGTGGTGAGTGATTTATTTCACCAATGTTAGAACTATATCTGGAGAAATTTCCATTTTGGTTATAGCACAGAGGCTTGTCCCCATATCTTTTACACTTGCTCCCATTAGGTAGACGTCATCATCAATAATCAAGAATCTATCATGAGATTTATGAGGTATTTGAATGAAGTTCACAGTCTCATATTGTTCATTATGTTTTTCTAAATCCAGATTAAATAGAACGGAGTATCGTGAATGTATAGTTGCTGTTACTCCTTTTTCTCTTTTAGTTAATAATGTAAGCACTCTCTCGTCAACAAAGTTGTCAATCAATATTATACGTTTTTTTGCACTACGTATCAACTGAGATACATAATTCCAAGCATCCCATACACAACCAGTAGCAAAAATTTGTTCTGGGGTAATAGATGGAGACAATTCGTCCATACGTTGAAGAACTATTTCTAATTTATGATCAGTGAGTTGCTGATGTTGCTCCAATCTTTCTATACGTTGAAACATTCCCGCGTTTGCTGAGATAAAACGACGCATTGCGACGAATGCACGCATTATACGAATATTAATCTCTATTGCATAAGGACTTCTAAGTATTCCAGATAATTGCGAAATACCTTGTTCAGTGAATGCATAAGGTAAATATTTAGAATAATTGCCTCTTCCGTTTTCTAAGGTGCCATTTTGGCACCTTAGAGAATTATATTCTTCTCTTGTAAGTTGAAACAAAAAGTCAGAAGGAAATCGTTCGATGTTTCTATTTACTTGACGTTTAAGGTGTTTTGTTTCAACTCCATACATTTCAGCTAAATCTTCATCTAAAATTATCTGTTGTTCTCTGATCAAATAAATTCTAGATTGAATTAATTGATTGTTAATAATATCGTGAGTTGGAATTTCTGTTTCTTTCTCTTAAACATTATTTTTTACGACTTCAGAAATGTCGGATATTTTTTTATTTGCCATTTTAAGATGTTTTGTGTTAAATCAATGCGGAATTACAACCATACTGTTTCATTCTCAATCTGGACTTCTAACTTCAAACTTTCATTTGGCTGATAAAGGATAATCTCTCCTTTGCTGGATTCTGTATTGCTACTATTCATATTGTTTATAATTTGACTAAAACATTGTATTAATTCATAATGCAAATATACGACTTTTTATCTAAATACGAAATTAGAAATTTGGAATGCGGAATTATCTGAGAAATGATAGGTACTGCCTTTCAGGCAGATGTCTCATGATGTCAATGGCCGGACACTGCGTGCCCGGTTACTCTCGCTTCGCTCGGTAGTGCCTTCCAGGCATACGAAATGCTAAATCTTCCTGATTATGTATATCGCAGAGGAGAAAACTCTACATGATGTAATCCAACATTGGAATGAATACCATTGTTGGCATGTGCCGACAATTGTGCATTATGAATTTATCCTCAAATGCCTTGATTTTAATTTTTATACAGAATTCATAGTTTAAATATTCAATATTTTATACAAAACGCCCAAATTATGCATATAAATTTACATTATGCACAAATTATCAATATGTGTGCAAATTATAAGATAAAAAATCATAATGACATTTTAAAAACTAAATCAGTTAGCAAAATGAAAGAATTTTAAAAATATTTGTAACATTTTGTTAATTTTATTTTGGTGGTTTAAAAACCTTTTATACTTTTGCAGTGAAGATTAATCACAACGAATAAAGAACATAAAACGAATTATCTATGGAGACGCTTATTAAAAATAAGGATGCCGTCAACAAATGGATGGAGAGATTTGGAGTCAAGTTTGGTATCTACAAACACGGGGTATTCAACGAGCAGTTGTTCCCATTCGACTCTGTACCACGTGTGATCTCTCACGACGAATGGACAGTATTGGAAAAAGGACTTATTCAGAGATGTAACGCACTTAATGCTTTTCTTCGCGACATTTACAACGAGAAGAAGATTGTGAAAGACGGAGTCATTCCAGAAGAGTTCGTTTATTCTTCCAAAGGCTATTTTGTAGAGTGTGAGGGTATTACACCAGCCAAGGGTATTTTCGCCCACATCGCTGGTATCGATTTGGTTCAGGCGAAAGACGGTACTTGGTACATCCTTGAGGATAACCTAAGAATCCCATCTGGTGCATCTTATCCAATGATCGCAAGAAACATCACAAGAAAGGTGAGTCCGGAAACTTTCGCCAACAATCATGTGGCTGACAACCGTAACTATTCGGATCTGCTTAAGGAGATGATGGATTACGTCAACGATGGACGTGGAATTAACGTCATCCTGACTCCAGGTAGATACAACTCGGCTTTCTTTGAGCATTCTTACTTGGCTGAGAAATCGGGTGCTGTACTTGCTTATCCTGGCGACTTGGTGGTCGAGGATGACTTCCTATTCTACGAGGATATCTCAGGTGCAAAGCAGAGGGTCGGAGCTGTTTACCGTCGTGTATCTGACGAATACATGGATCCACTTACATTCGAGGAGACATCTGTGCTTGGTGTTCCAAACATTATGCAGATCTACGCAAAGGGTAATGTGGCAATCGTGAACGGTATCGGTAACGGTGTGGCTGACGATAAGGGTATCTACTACTTCGTGCCAAAGATGATCAAGTATTATCTTGGTGAGGAGCCAATCCTTAAGAATGCCCCTACTTATTTACCTTACTTTGAGGAAGATAAGAAGTATGTGCTTGAAAACCTTAGCAAACTTGTAATTAAGGATGTTAGTGAGGCAGGTGGATACGGTGTGGTATTCGGTAGAGACTTGGATGCAGAGCATTTGAAGGAGATGTATGACCTTGTCGACAAGGAGCCACGTAGATGGATCGCTCAGGAGGTGATCGACTTCAAGGATCTTGAGATTATTGAAAACGGTGAGTACGTTGAGAGAAAGGCAGACTTGAGAGCTTTCGTCTTAACTGGTAAAGAGACAAAGGTTTGGAAGAGCGGTTTGACTCGTTTCTCACGCAACCCTAACTCATTTGTGGTGAACTCATCACAGGGTGGTGGATTCAAGGACACCTGGGTAATGGAGGAATAATTTGGAATCAACTTGAAGAGACGCACGTTATTTAGACATCAAGTCCGTGCGTCTCTGAAAGGAGATTCATCAATATACATTTTTAACGAACGAAATATTTAATCACATGAACGCAAGAACTATATCAACAGCAAAGGCTGACAAACTATTTTGGTTAGGCCGTTATGCAGAAAGAACTTATTTGAACCTTCATTTTCTTCGTGCTTACTACGATAAGATGATCGACGGTGATGCTGACGCATACGGTGAGTATTGTGACAATCTTAGCCTTGAGGCTGACTACAAGTCGCCTTCAAACTTTGTGAAGAGTTTCCTATACGACAAGCAGAATCCATTCAGCATCTCTGCTGAACTTGAATTCGCTAACGACAATGCGATGGTGCTTCGTGAGGAGATTACATCTGAGACACTTGCTTACATTCAGATGTCTATCGCCCACATCAACTCTTTGTCAAAGGTGAATGAGACTCATATCACTGCACTACAACCTATTACAGACAACCTTCTTTCTATGTGGGGATCAATCGAGGAGCGTGTCCTTAACGACTACGCCTTGGCTATCCTAATGGCAGGAAAGTTGATCGAGCAGATCGATATCCGTATAAGATTCGATTATCCATTCGACAGAGTTGAGCTTCTTTACGAAAGACTAAAGACTCACTTGAGATATGTTCCATATATCTACGACGTTGAGGCTATTGAGCAGATTGACAAGTTGTTGACTGCTAAAGAGTATTGCAACGAGCCTTTCTACAAGGACAAGTTGCTATCTCTTCTAAACTCAATTGTCTGCACAAACTGACCTATTTCCTAAATCATATCCTATTGCACAGACAGGTGTTGTTTTCGAGTAAAACGGAAACCTCTCTGTGCTTTTGTAATTGAGCAATGAAAAAAAATAAGCAATGAAAAGTTATCAGTTTACGTACCAGACGAGCATTACCTTCGACAGTAAGGTGACTGCTCATCATTTCAAGCTACGTTGTCTGCCATTCAGATGTGGGTTCCAGAAGGTAGTTGAGGAGGATTTTTCAGTGTCTCCATGCAAAAATATTATGCGATCTGCTGATGGTTTTGGAAATGAACTGATTTTTGGCAGCACTCTTGAACCACATAAATCATTCACTTTCGCCTCACGAGGCATAGTGGAGTTGTCGCAGCATCTTGTTGTAGAGGAGCCAAATAAGATATTCCGTCTGCCTACAACATTGACAGAGGCAAACGACGAAATGGTAAAATTCGCAGATAGTGTCTGCTCATTTGAAAGCAACATTGTCAAAGATACTCTTTCGTTTGTAGAGGCTTTACACGAGAGAATGAAATATGAATCACGCTCTACAACTATAAAAACATCTGCCATCGAGGCGTTTACACAGGGCAAGGGAGTTTGCCAGGATTTCTCCAACGTCACTTTGGCTGTATTAAGAAACAAAGGAATTGCCTGCAGATATATAAACGGATTCATTCCAGGTGAGGGAGAGACTCATGCGTGGATTGAGGTCAACGACAACGGAATCTGGTATTCTATCGACCCGACTCGCAAAATCCTCATCGAGAGCGAATACCTAAAAATAGCTCAGGGTAGAGATTTCAACGACTGCACAATTGAGAGAGGTGTGTTTGTCGGAAACGCTGAGCAACATAAGAATGTTCATGTAACAATGGCTGAAATTTAAAGGAAATAAATAATATGGTTAAGGAGGTTTTCTCTTCTGCATTGCCGATAGACGAACGTCTGACAATCAAGAAGAACATAATCAAAGGTGGCAACAGCAATAAGCGTTTTTGTGTTGTCACTGGAACACACGGAGACGAGTTGGAGGGACAGTATGTTTGTTTCCTTCTTTCTCAGTTTTTGCAGGAGCATATCGATCAGCTCGACGGTGAGGTCGACATCTATCCTGCATTAAATCCACTTGGTATTGACAGTATCACACGTGGAATTCCAAACTTCGATTTGGATATGAATAGAATTTTCCCTGGAGATCCACACGGTGCAATGGCTGAAACAGCTGCCAATGCTATTTATAATGACCTTCTTGGAGCAGAGATGGTGATTGATATCCACGCGTCGAACATCTTTCTAAGAGAAGTGCCACAGGTGAGAATCAACGTTAATTGTGCAGATTTGCTTGTGCCATATGGTAAAGAACTTAATGTTGACTTTATCTGGATTCATGAAGCAGCAACGGTGCTTGAAAGTACGCTTGCTCACTCGTTAAACTCAGCAGGTACACCATGCTTGGTAGTTGAGATGGGTGTAGGTATGCGAATCACACGACATTATGGCACTGATCTTTTGAATGGTATTCTTCAGCTTCTTAAGTCGCTTGGTTTCTATAAAGGCGACGTTACGTTGGAATCTAAGGAGCAATTTGTCAGCACACAAGGTGAGGTTGAATTCCTTAACGCTGGATGCTCTGGCGTATTTATCCCGTCGATCGACAATAACCAATGGATGAAAAAAGGCGATGAAATCGGAAAAATCGTCAGTGCACTTGAAGGCAAAGTGTTGGAGAAGGTTGTCAGCCCGTGCGACGGACTTGTGTTTACTCTACGTGCATATCCAATCGTTTATGAGGGATCATTGATGGCACGAATTTTCAAAAAGAAGTAAGTCATGGAAAAGAAGATTATATATAAGATGAGCTCTCCCTATAGAGACGATTTCCGCATCACAGGATATGAGTTTGGCGAGGGAGAAAAGACAGTGGCTATCGTAGGAGCAATGCGTGGCGACGAGATTCAGCAGCAGTACGTCTGCGCACAGATTGTAAACAGACTAACTAAGCTTGAGAAGGAGGGAAAGATTGACAAAGGTTGTAAGATTCTTGTCATTCCGAGTGCCAACCCATTTTCTATGAACCTTGAGAAGAGATTCTGGTCGATGGACAACACGGATATCAACCGTATGTTCCCAGGCTACGACAAGGGAGAGACTACACAGAGAATCGCAGCAGCATTGTTTGACACACTAAAAAACTATACTTACGGAATCCAATTGGCAAGCTTCTATATGCCTGGAGAGTTTGTTCCCCACGTCAGAATGCTTGATACTGGCTATCAGGACACAGCAGATGCCAAGTTCTTCGAGTTGCCATACATCTACGTGAGAAAGCCACGTCCGTACGACAGCACAATGCTCAACTACAACTGGCAGATATGGAATACATTCGCATTCTCTATCTACGCTGGTCTGACAAACCAACTAAACACTGATCTTGCTGAAGAGACAATCCATGCCATCTTCAGATTCATGGATAGAAAGAAAATCATCAACGATACACACAGACATGGTTACGTTTCAGAGATCGTTAACGATGACAATCATGTTGTAGTACGCAGCAAGAAAGCAGGATTCTATACAAAGTTGGTTTCAGCTAACCGTGCTGTGGAGAAGGGAGAAGTGTTGGCAAGAATTGTCGATCCATACAACGGTGAGACATTGGAAGAGATCAAGTCGCCATGCAAAGGAATCATCTTCTTTGCACATTATCGCCCATTAGTCTTGGAAGATACTATTGTATTTAGAATAATTGAGGTTAAATAATGCCTCTAAATTTCAGTCGTGCATAAATTAACGCACATGTAAAATAGTCAATTGATGACATTTCATTGCTATTTCTTGCGTCGTGGCTACCGTGTTGGCAGTCACGACGTTTTTCATTATCTTTGCCAAAAACAAAAGAAATATGGCAAAAGACAGTTATAAATTGGAGAATGAGGCATTCCTTACTGAGATCGCAAAGAACCCAGAGGTGAAGGCCTTGCCAAAAGGAATTTATTATAAAGTGTTGGCGACGGGAGACGGCAAGACTGCCCAAACTGCAGCAGTGGTATCAGTTTACTATCGTGGCTCACTGATTGACGGCAGAGTATTCGATGACAATACAAAGCAAGGTTATGCAGACGCATTCAGATTGCGTGAACTAATCACTGGTTGGCAGATTGCGATTCCTAAGATGCATGAAGGCGACAAGTGGGAGATTTATATTCCGTCGGAATTAGGTTATGGCAAAAGAGGTTGCCCACCAGATATCCCAGGCAATTCCACACTGATTTTTGAGATAGAGTTGGTGAAAGTGAATTAATTTAGCATTTATCATTTTGCATTCAGCATTTATCTTCGAGTTGCACAACTCGCAAAAAAATCGTTAATTTGCATAATAAATTATCGAAATTTAGAAAACATGAAGTTTGACCTTCAATATACTGATCCGAATAGCAAAGCACGTGCTGGTGTGATCACTACAGACCACGGCACTATCGAGACTCCAATCTTTATGCCAGTTGGTACGCTTGGCTCCGTTAAAGGTGTGCATCAGCGTGAATTACGTGATGATATCAAAGCTCAGATTATTCTTGGCAACACTTATCATCTTTACCTTCGTCCAGGCCTTGACGTGCTTCGTAAAGCAGGTGGTTTGCATAAATTCAACGGTTGGGATCGTCCGATCCTTACTGACTCAGGCGGATTTCAGGTGTTTTCTCTATCCGGACAAAGAAAGTTGACTGAGGAGGGTTGTATCTTCCGTTCTCATATCGACGGTTCAAAACACATCTTCACTCCTGAAAATGTAGTTGATACTCAGCGTATTATCGGTGCTGATATCATTATGGCTCTCGACGAGTGTACTCCAGGTACAGCAGATTACAATTATGCTAAGAAGAGTCTTGAGATGACGCTTCGTTGGTTGGATCGTGGACTTAAGCATTTCGATGAAACTGAACCTTTGTATGGCTACAATCAAACTTTCTTCCCAATTGTTCAGGGTTGTACATACAAGGATTTGCGTGAGAGAGCCGCTGAGACTTTGGCTGCAAAGGATCGTGAGGGTTATGCTATCGGTGGACTTGCTGTAGGTGAGCCTGCTGAGGTGATGTACGAGATGATTGAGGTGGTCAACAAGATTCTTCCTACAGATAAACCACGTTATTTGATGGGTGTTGGTACACCAACTAACTTGCTTGAGGCTATCGAACGTGGTGTAGATATGTTTGACTGTGTTATGCCGACAAGAAATGGCCGTAACGGATGGCTGTTCACAGCTAACGGCACTATGAATATGAAAAATCAGAAGTGGAAGGATGATTTCACTCCACTTGACCCTGAAAGTGACTGCTACGTAGATCAAGTCTACACTAAGGCATACTTGCGTCATCTATTCGTAAGTGATGAGCTTTTGGCTATGCAGATTGCTTCGATCCATAATCTTGCTTTCTATTTACGACTTGTGAAGATGGCACGTCAGCATATTATCGCAGGTGACTTCTCTACATGGAAAGCTGAAATGGTGAAGAAGTTGAGCGTAAGATTGTAAAAAAGAAGAGGATTATGAGTAATTTGCCTTTTATCTCAACGCCATTGCTTAAGAAGCTTGATCTTTATCTCATCAAGAAGGTGCTAGGAGCATACTTTCTGATGATTATCTTGCTTGTCAGTGTTGCAATTGTGTTTGACATCTCTGAGAAAATTGATAATCTTGCGGATGCTCCAATGAAGGAGATTGTATTCGACTATTATGTCAATTTTGCATGGTATTTCTCTAATTTGCTTTCTCCGCTTATTACTTTTATTGCCGTCATCTTCGTGACATCTCAACTTGCTAATAATTCGGAAATTATCGCAACATTCGCGTCTGGAATTAGTTTCCACAGAGTGATGGTTCCATATTGGATTTCTGCAGCTGTTATTGCTATCATGACTTTTATATTGTCGAGTACAGTTATTCCTCCTGCTAATGAGGTGCGACTTGATTTCTTAGCTAAATATAAAAACGCATACAAAAAGGAGACCAACGCTTCTAATGTACAGCTTGAGGTGGAAAAAGGAGTGATTCTTTATATTGGCACGTATGAAAAGAATTTGAAGCGTGCTTATAGAATGACACTCGAAAAATTCGATGGTAAAACTCTTGTTTCACGTACCACAGCACAGTTTGCCGATTATGATACTCTTGGTCATTTTGAGCTTCGTAAGTGGGTGACTCGTGACTTTGTAGGTATGCAAGAGACAATGACATCAGGTGAGAGAAAAGATACTACACTTAATGTCGACACTGAGGATTTCTTCGTCTACCGTGAGATGCAACAACAGATGACTAACGCTCAGCTTGAACATTATATTGAGAGGCAACGTAGTCGTGGAGTGGGTAGTATTCAGGAGTTTGAAATCGAATATGAGAAACGGCATTCACAACCGTTTGCCGCATTTATCCTGACAACAATTGGATTTGCTTTGGCAAGTAAGAAAGTGAAGGGAGGTATGGGAATGAACCTTGGTATCGGATTAGCATTAAGTTTCTCATACATCTTGTTTGATACGATTTCAGCGACATTTGCAATCAGCGGAGGATTAAGCCCACGAGTAGCAGTGTGGATACCGAATTTCTTATTCCTATTGATTGCGATATTCCTATATAGACGAGCACCGAAATAAACCTTCTGGTTTATAACTATGGTATAAAAGTATATTGTGTATGAGAGAGATTACTGAGCTTGAAAGCCGACGCGAGAAAGCGTTGTTGTGTGGTGGTGAGGCTGCTATAGAGAAACGTCATGCCAAAGGATTGCTAACAGCTCGTGAAAGAATAGATTTATTAGTCGACGCGGATTCATTCCGTGAGACAGACATGTTCGTCCATAAAGACGGTGATGATGCCCCAGGCGACGGAGTTATTTGTGGAACAGCTAAAATTGGTGGCAAAAACGTATGTGTCTTTGCTCAGGATTTCACAGTACTTGGAGGAAGCCTTGGCCTACGTCACGCAAGAAAAATCACTAAAATACAAGATTTAGCAGCTAAGATGCGTTGCCCTATAATCGGAATCAACGATTCTGGTGGAGCTCGAATCCAGGACGGTGTGGATTCGTTATGCGGATACGGAGAGATTTTCTACCGTAATACTCTGTTATCTGGACTTGTACCGCAGATTTCTGTGGTGATGGGACCATGTGCAGGTGGAGCCGCTTATTCTCCCGCGTTGACTGACTTCGTTTTCATGGTTGACGGAATTTCAAAGATGTTCCTTACTGGACCAACTGTTGTGGAAACGGTGATGGGTGAGACTATATCGCAAGAGGATTTGGGTGGAGCGAGAGTACATGCGGAGAAGGCAGGTACAGCACATTTCTTTGCAGAAAACGAGAAAGAGTGTCTTGCACAGGTGAGAAGGTTGCTTGAGTATCTACCGCAATCTGCAGATGATAATAATCTTGAGAAAGACGTGAGATCTCGCGTCTCTACGGACGATTCTTTATGCAATATCGAATCAATCCTTCCTTCAGATGGAAAAGAACCATATGATGTACGTGAGGTGGTGAAATGTGTGGCTGATAAGGATTCGTTCCTTGAGGTTCATGAGATGTTTGCACCAAATATCGTATGTGGATTCATCAGAATGAATGGTTCGACAGTGGGTGTTGTAGCAAATCAACCTAATTATCTTGCCGGAGCGCTTGATGCAGACGCTGCTGATAAAGCATCTCGATTCATACGTTTCTGTGACTCATTCAATATCCCATTGCTCACATTGATGGACGTTCCTGGTTGTCTACCTGGTGTAGATGGTGAGCATTCAGGAGCTGTACGTCATGGAGCAAAACTATTCTATGCCTACGCTGAGGCTACAATTCCGATGATTACAGTTGTGCTTAGAAAGGCCTATGGAGGTGGATATGTAGCGTTAGGTAGTCGACATATCGGTGCTGATTACGTATTCTGTTTGCCAACAGCCGAGATTGCTGTTATGGGACCAGAGAGTGCAGTGTCGGTGCTATATCATAAAGAGATTAAATCCATTGTTGAAAACGGTGGAGATTTGGAGGCGTTCAAGAAAGAGAAAGCTGAGCAGTACCGTCGCGAATATGCTAATCCATACGAGGCAGGAGCAAAAGGCTATATCGACGATGTTGTTATGCCACAGGATGTTCGTAACCGTGTGATAGATGCATTCGCGTCGCTAAAGGGCAAGAAGGTTGAGCGTCCGAATAAGAAACATGGTTTGACACCGGCTTAATCGAGATCTTATGAAGCAGGTTGAAATAGAAATCGACGGAATTGTTTATAAGACGTTTGTTAGGGATAATGCGTTTCGTGCGTCATGTTATAACACGACGCACGAAACGCACGAAACGGAGGTCTTCCCTCCAATTGCTGGCAAAGTGATTGATATCATTCCCGTCGGAACAAAGATTAAGAAGGGCGACGTCGTGGCGACGATTGAGGCAATGAAGATGTACAATCGTATTTTTTCTCCCGTCGACGGAATTGTTAAAGAGGTGAATTATTCAATTGGAGACAATGCGGTGAGAGCAAAGTCTCTTATATTGATAGATCGAAGATAAATATAACGTAGGGTGCGGGTTTCAAACCCGCCCGAAATTTTTTATCGCATGAAAAAATTACTAAGCATTATATTATCATTAAATTGGTTTGTTATGACAGCACAAGTAAATGAATCAGAATTGATCAAAAAATGGACGGTGTTTGATACACCACACAATACACTTAAATTCTCTCAATACCCAGCATCTGAATATCTTCAGGCTATGCGTCTTGCTATGAAGGAGCACAACAAGGAGATTGAGAAGATTAAGAATAATCCTGAAACTCCAACTTTCGATAATACAATTGTGGCTTTGGAGGCGTCGGGAGATATGCTTTCAAATATTCAATATTGTTTCTATAATTTGTTGAGTGCTGAAACAAATGATGAGTTGGACAATGTTGCAGGTGAGATTGCTCCTGAAGAGACAGAGCATACAAATACTATTTATCAAGATGCTGTTCTTTTCTCCCGAGTTAAGGCAATCTATGATAAAAAAGAGACTCTAAACCTTTCTATTGAGGAGAAGAAACTTCTTGAGGAAACATATGAGTCGTTTGAAAACATGGGAGCTACTCTTCCTGCAGATAAGCAGAAAGAGTTTTCTGAACTAAGCAAGCAGCTTTCATCACTTACATTGCAGTTTCAGCAGAACGTGTTGAAATCAACTAATGATTATAAACTTAAGGTTGTTGATGCATCACAATTGAGTGGTTTGCCACAGACAAATCTTGATGCTGCAAAAGAGGAAGCCAAAAAGGCAAACTACGATGGATATATCTTTACGTTGAAAGCTCCATCTTATGGACCATTCATGAAATATGCCGACAATCGTGAGTTGAGAAAGACTATTTATTTGGCCTATAATTCTCGTTCTACAAGCGGAGACAGCAACAATATAGAAGTGCTAAGAAAGATCACAGAAACACGCCTTAAAATCGCTAATTTGCTTGGCTATAAGTGTCATGCTGATAAGATTTTGCGTCACCGTATGGCAGAGAAGAAGGAGAATGTATATAATTTGTTAGAAGAACTTCTTGCTGCTTATAAACCTACTGCTTTGAAAGAGGTTGAGGCTGTTAAGGATTTTGCCGCTTCATATTCAACTCCTGTTGCAAAGGCTGATTTCCAACCTTGGGATTGGAGCTACTACTCTGAGAAATTGCGTGAGAAGGAGTATTCCATCAACGACGAGCAGATCAAGCCTTACCTTGAACTAGAAAATGTGAAAAAGGGTGTATTTGGTTTGGCGACGCGATTGTATGGTTTGCAGTTTATAAAGAACGACAAGATTGAGGTTTACCACCCAGAGGTTGAGGCTTTTGATGTGATTGACAAGGATGGCAAATATCTTGCTGTTCTATACACAGATTTCCATCCACGTGAAGGAAAGAGTGGTGGAGCATGGATGACAGAGTTTAAGCCTCAGTGGATTGAGAAAGATGGTACAAATTCCCGTCCACATATCTCAATTGTGATGAATTTCTCTCGTCCAACTGAAAATGAACCTTCTCTATTGACATTCGACGAGCTTACAACATTCCTACATGAGTTTGGACACTCAATTCACGGAATGGTAGCCAACTCTCGTTTCGCATCATTGTCAGGAACAAACGTCTATAGAGACTTCGTAGAGTTGCCATCACAATTGATGGAAAACTGGGCACTTGAGAAGGAATATCTTGACTCATTTGCTAAACACTATAAGACAGGAGAGAAGATTCCTGCTGAGTTGATTGAGAAGATCCGTAAGGCTGCAAACTTCAATACAGGTTACTTCACATTGCGTCAGCTATCATTCGGCTACCTTGATATGGCATGGCATACACTTGAAACTCCATTCACAGGTGATGTTAAGCAGTTTGAGGAGCAGGCGTGGGCAAAGACACAATTACTAAACTCAGTACCGTCGGCTTTGATGAGTGCTAATTTCACACATATCTTTTCAGGAGGTTATTCAGCCGGTTACTATGGTTACAAGTGGGCTGAGGTACTTGATGCGGATGCGTTTGCAGCGTTTAAGGCAGAAGGAATCTTCAACCAGCAGACAGCAGAGAGATTCCGTCGAGAAGTTCTTGAGAAGGGTGGTAGCGAGCATCCAATGGTGCTTTACAAGCGATTCCGTGGTCAGGAACCAACTATTGACGCTCTATTGAAGAGAAACGGCGTAAAATAAAAGCTAAATTATAAATGCTGAATGTATAATTGTAGAGGGTGTATCAAAATGTAAAATCAAGTTTTTCGAACTTACATTTTGTCACTTTTTATATGAACGAAGCCGTTTCTGAGCTTAAAAATTACAGTTAAGTCTCTGAAACGGCTATATTTTTGTAGAATTTAAAAATCAACT
>JAZUGF010000042.1:0-38365 GCA_045641065.1 Paludibacteraceae bacterium
ACAAAGGTAAAAAACATCGTTTTTATGGCAACTACTTGTCGTTGTCATCTGCAAATTCACTTGTTTGACTTGTTGATTTTTGCAAAATTTCGCGTTGCTCATTTTGCAAAAATCAATCACACTGCAAACTTAGAGGAGGACTTGGTCAACGGATTGGTAGCCGATTCCTGAATTTTTCCGACAAGACAAATCCAGGTGTCGATGACGTGTGTCAAAAAAGAGATATTTGCAATTTTTTGTTATTATTTTGGATTTTATATATATAACCCATAATTTAGGAACATTATTGTCACGCCGACAAGAAATAGGATTTAAAAGGATATATGAACTAATTAAAAAATTAATGCTTATGAAGAATAAACTACTTGTTTTAGCCTCAGCAATCTGCCTACCTATCGTCGCTGAAGATGTCACGTTTGAAACAAACAACATGTATGTCAAGCAGAAAAATGGCAATATTCTTGTACTTAATGTGGAAGATATCGAAGAAGTTTATTTCGGCAAGGGAGATACAGGCGTTTGTTGTCAAAAACCAATCAGACTTATAAAAGAAGGACACGAATGCGTTGACCTTGGACTTACAAGCGGAAACTTATGGGCGACATGCAACGTCGGTGCTAACTCTCCTTCTGAATGGGGTGAATATTACGCTTGGGGCGACACAGCAACCAAAGCAGAATATAGTAGTGTTAATTGTGTAACTATGGGTAAGACGATAGAGTTGCTATCACTCCAGGGTTACATCAAAAATGGCAACCTTAATTCAGATTACGACGTCGTACAACACAATTGGGGAGGTCATTGGGAAATGCCAGCAAGAGAAGATTTTTTGGAATTAATTAACGAATGCACTTGGACATGGACTCAAAAGGATAATGTCAAAGGTTATGAAATCAAAAGCAAACAAGCTGGAAACAACAACTCTATCTTCCTACCTGCTTCCGGGTCAAAAGACATGTTTGATATAAGAAACCAAGGTTCAACTGCATGGTATTGGACAAGCACTCCATATTCAGGTAATGACTATCTAAGTTGGTGCTTTACTACTACTGAAAACGACATGTCCGTATCACCTTTATCTCGACGCACTGGATTCACTATACGTGCGATTTATGTAGAAAAATAAAGACAATTGAGGCAGACCTTACCGTCTGCCTTTTATATTTTATTAACATTCTTTATTAAACACCTTATCTTAAAAAAAGATAATTTTGCACTACAAATTTAGGGTGAATTATATTTTAATAGTCATGAAGAAAAAACTATCCATTTTGGTTTCCACATTCGCTGCATGTATGGCAATGAACGCCGCTGTTAATATGATTGTAGTGAAGGAAAATGGCGAAGTGCTCAAATTTGATGGAGAGAATATTGAAGAGGTCATCTTTGAAAAAGATGATAATACAAGTCCCTTGGAATTTGAGGTCATATCAGATAACTCAGCTAAAGTTATAGAAGGCGATTATAAAGACTTAGAGACAATTGAAATCCCAGAAAAAGTAAAAATCGAAGGCAAAGAATATACTGTTACCAGCATTGGTAGTTATGCCTTTTGGGATCTAAAGAACTTGAAAAATGTCACTATTCCAGAAAGTGTTACAAACATAGAATCTGGTGCTTTTTTCGGATGTGGTTTTTCAAGCATCACTATCCCAGAAAGCGTCCAAAATATCAGTTCTGGAGCTTTTGCGGGCTGTTATAACTTTGAACCAGGATTATTGATTTACGCTAATGGAACAAAATGTTACGGTTGGTTAGGTCCTGAGGAATTATGCACTGAAGTTGTGATCCCCGACGGAGTAAAAGAGATTGGAGATCAAGCATTCTACAAATCATTCTACGGGTTGACAAGTATAACTTTCCCTGAAGGTTTAGAATCAATAGGAGAGATGGCATTCGCCGATTGTGATGCTTTGACGACGGCTGAACTACCATCAAGTTTGACAAGCCTCGGTTACGGAGCATTCATGTATTGCAATAACCTTAACTTAACAATTAAGGCTTCTAAAACAAATGTGAAGCTTGACAAGTACGCAATAGACTACTGCAAATCTGTCACATGGGCAGAGTAAAAAGAATTAAACTTACGAATTTTATAAATTAAATATTATAGTTTATGAGAAAGCTACTTATATTGGTTGTCTCTTTGATATCTTGTTTATCAATGAATGCTGCAACTAATATGATTATTAAGCAGAAAGATGGCAGCACTGTCATATTAGACACAAAAAAAATAAGCAGGGTTATATGTGAAAAGATAACAGAAGAAGATCTATTGGTTCCAGATACTTCCGAACTATTATTGAAATTTAATATTTTGCCAGACAATATGTCTGTAGAAGTACGTGGAAGTAATTCTGAATGTAAAAATCTTAAAACCATAGAGATTCCAGAGAAAGTACGTATTGACGGAAGAGTATACAATGTCACTACTATCGATAGTAGAGGATTCAATTATAATACAAACCTACAGAGTATTATAATACCTGAAGGTATTACTACCATTGAAAATAATGCTTTCATTGGATGTGAAAATTTGGAAAATCTTTCCATACCTCATAGTGTAACTACTATTGATTATGAAGCGTTTAATGGTTGTACCAGTTTAAAGACCATGATTATCCCCAAAAATATCAAAATGGGATCCTCAGTATTTAAAGATTGCACCGGTTTGACAAGTGTTACCTTTGAAGAAGGAGTAACAGAAATAGCATTTAAAGAATTTATCAATTGCACAAGTTTAGAGAAAGTGGAGATTCCATCAAGTGTCACTAAAATCAATTCTTCTGCATTTGAAGGTTGTAAAAATCTATCAATATTTGATATTCCAGACAATATCACAGAGATTGGCGGAGATGCATTTTCAGGTTGTAATAAATTTACTCCTGGATTATTAATATACGCTAATGGGACTAAATGCTATGGTTGGATTGGAGACAAAAGTTTATGTGAAAACATTGTGATTCCAGACGGTGTGACAATCATTGGTGAAAATGCATTTGATAAGTGCAGTAATTTAACAAGTATTGTAATTCCAGAAAATGTAACAAATATTGAGTATAAAGCATTTTATTTATGCACGAGCCTCACAGATGTGAATATACCAGAAGCAATCACAGCGATAGAAAATGCTACGTTTTATGAATGCAAAAGCTTGACAAGCATGAAACTTTCATCAAAAATCACAAGTATTGGAGCCAATGCATTTAATGGTTGCACAAATCTTGATCTTGAAATAGATAATTCAGAGAGCAACGTAGATCTTGGATTTTTGGCTTTGTTGGACGTCAAATCTGTAACATGGCTTAAGTAAATTGAAATTCGTAGAGATGCAAGAGTAGAGACGCGAGATCTCGCGTCTCTACGGCATGACGATAGACTTAGAGGGATGGACGGAAGTTCATCCCTTTATTATTTGAAGTCATAAACAACAAACACTATAATTTAAACGTAATTATTTGATATTACAATTTTTAGTTGTAATTTCGCACCATAATTGATTTAACGCATATTTAGTTATTAAGTCCGCACACTTGATATATTTAGTAGAGCGAAAAATGTAAATTACAGTTCTAAATTTTATGATAAAACGATTATTTATAACATTGACTTTAATGTGTATGGCACTATGTGCTTACGCAGGACATAATATAAAAATCGATTTCCGGAATGGGTCCACAATGTTTTTTACTCTAAACAGCAAACCTACAGTATCATTCCAGAACAGATGTCTCGAAGTCAACAAGGATTCAAAAATCACCTTTTCCTTTGATGACATTGTGAACTATCACTCTTCCGAAATGGCAGGAGCAAGCAGCCACAATTCCTTAAACATTCTATTGGTTAATAACGAGACATTGCAAGTGAAGAATGCTCATCCAGGTTCGACTATTGCTGTCACTTCAGCAACTGGGCCCGTCGCTTTCAAATCCAAAGTAGGTTCAGATGGGAAAGTCAACATCCAGATGCCAAATAGAGCAGGTGTTTACACTCTTTCTGCAGGATACCAATCATTCAAAATTATCCGTAAGTAAATACTAGAATCATTATACATAATCAATAACTGGGGGATGGGTTTTATACTCATCCCATTTTTTTACATCAACGTTAGCGTTAACTAAATAATATGTTCAAGAACATTTATTTGCATTGTAGTTCTTGTTGAAAAGTTGCTTAAATTCGCATGATTAACTTTCATGAGAACCGACATTCGTGAGTTCGCAAACGAATGATATCAACAAAAGACTATTAATCAACATTATAGATGAGTAGTAGGGTAAGCATAGTAACTGGTGCGACTGGGAAGATCGGCAGAGTCGTGGCTGAAGAGGTCGTGCGCCAAGGAAAACATTTGATCATTGCTTGCAGAAGTTTGGCTAAATCCAAAGTTCTGCTCGATGAGCTCAAATCGGCTTATCCCCACAGCACAATTGAATTCATAATGCTTGATCTTGCCGACAAACGTACAATCAACAAGTTTGCCGAGGCAATTGAGCAAAACAACTATATTGTAGACGAGCTTGTCTGTAACGCTGGTATCATTTGTCCGTATGATAGTCAAAATAAGGAAGACGTGGATATGTCCATGGCAGTCAACTATCTTGGCAATGTCCGTTTGATTGAAAAGTTGGAGCATTCATTTGCTCACGACGCTAAAATCGTGAACATGGTGTCATCAATTCGTTGGGGCACAATCGCAGGCGATCCGCTTCACCCGGACGGAAGATTCAACAGATTCCGCAGATACGCAAGTTCCAAACTAGCTCTCTACGCCTACACCCAACACTTGGCACGCAAATACGATAACTCAAGCATCTCTGTCTATGCAGCAGATCCGGGCATCGTCAATACAATGATGATCACCAAAGGCAGATGGTTTGAAGGCATCGCAGACACATTCCTAAGCCCGTTTGTCCGCACCCCAGAAAAGGGGGCAGAGACAGCTCTCTACCTGTTGTCCAACCGTCCACAGACTACAGGAATGGCATATTACGACTGCAAAATCAAGCAGTTCCCTGCAGATATGTACACAAGAGAAGAGTGGACTGAGCTTTGGAGCAATACACAGAAATATTTGGCAGAAATCATTTGACGTAACTATGTCAGGTCAATCGTTAACCATACAACAGCAGCAGCAGCTCAAACTGTCACCTCAACAAATACAGGTGATGAAGCTTCTCACGCAATCCACGCTTGAGTTTAACGAGCGTGTGGAGCAGGAGATTGAGGAGAATCCTGCGCTTGAGGTTGACGCCAATGTTAACGAAAACGATAACGATAACGAAAACGATAACGATAACGAAAACGATAGGGATGATAGGGGGTATGACGATGATGATGATGACTATAATGAGTCTGATGATTACAAAGACAGAGATGATGATAACGGATTGGATTACGATGATGGAAACAACGACGACTTCACGTTAGGCGACTATGTGAGTTCGGATGACATCCCGTCTTACCAATATAGCGACATGACAGAGCAGGAGCGTCGCCCAGAGATGAGCTATCAAGCGGATGAAACCGTTCTTGAGGATCTTCGTGAACAGCTCAATCTCCTACCCCACATCACAGAAGATATAAAAAACATTGCACTTTATGTCATAGGATGCTTGAATTCAAGAGGTTATCTTGAACGAGATACAGAAACAATTGTTGACGACTTCATCTTCATCGCGTCAAAAGAGGTGACAGAAGCACAAGTTGAAGAAGCTATCGCTATAGTTCAGTCGCTTGAACCAGCTGGCGTAGGAGCAAGAAATATCAAGGAATGCCTTATCATCCAACTCAAGAGAATTGAGAATCCGTCGGACGCTGTTCTTCTTGCAATAAGAATATTGGAAGAGTGTTACTCGGCAATGGAAGACAAACGATTCGACAAAATACAAAAGTCATTAGGAGTAACAGAAGAAGAGGTACAAGACGCAGTAGCTGAATTAAAAAAGCTCAATCCACAACCTTGTGTGACAAGCGACATTCTGATGGACAATTCCGTTTTGATCGTACCTGATTTCAACGTACATGATGAAGATGGAGAATTAGTATTGACACTTAACCAAGCCAATACTCCTACCCTTCAGCTCAACCGCCATTATGCGACAGTGCTTGAGGAGTATGCCAACAACAGGAAGAATCAAAGTCGTGCTCAAAAAGACGCTGCCATGTTTATAAAGCAGAAAGTCGAGGCTGCAAAATGGTTCATCTCGGCAGTGCAGCAACGCACAGAGACAATGACAAAGGTAATGTCAGCAATAATCGCACGTCAGGAAGCATTTTTTGAGACAGGCGATGACGAGGAACTCAATCCGATGATTATGAAAACAATTGCGGACGATACTGGCTACGACATAAGTACAGTTTCTCGCGTCTGCAACAATAAGTACGTCCAAACTGACTTTGGTGTATTCTCTCTTAAACATTTCTTCACAGAATCTGTAGAAACAGACCAGGGAGAAGTACATAGTATGGCAAAACTAAAGAATCTATTCATAAAGTGCATCGAAGAGGAAGACAAGAGAAAACCATTGTCCGACCAGCAGATTGCCGACTATATGAAAGAGAAAGGTTTTTCACTTGCTCGACGCACCGTCGCCAAATATCGCGATCAACTTGGCATTCAAAAGGCACAATTCAGAAAAGAACTTTAACAAAGATTTAGGACTTTCAATATGATGGAAACTATTTCCCCTATAATGATTTACATATTTTGGTTTGTAATAATTGCTCTATCTTGGCGCAACCATATTGCACGCCACATTGCATATATAGGAATTTGGTCGCAAATATGCTTAACTATTGCAGAAACTTACTACCCTCAATTTCTGCAAGTGGCAGTCTACTCTATTCTTATTGTCTGGGCATTACTTGTCACGCTGGCAGATTGGGGATTATCCAAGATCATAGCCAAAGACAACAAAGTCATCTTAACTTTGTTCTATAGTTGCTCCATCTTAATATTCGGTTACTTGTTGAATATCATCTCAGTACCGAAATTCTACCAACTCGGAGTGTTGATGACAGCAATGACATACATGGCATTAGCAGCGTTGATGCTGATAAACAAAAGAGTATTCAACGATTATTTCAACATCAGTGCAACAACTGTTGGAATGGCTTTTTTAATTGGGAATACCCTACATTTGATGATTGAATGGACAGCATTGGTGTTTTTTTTTGATAAAATCTTGTATTTTGTTTCCTTTTTATTACTTTTGCTTGGTATAATAGGATTTATCCTATTGTATTACAGAAAATTCTCATTCGCCAGCTATATTTCTGCATACGCATTCGGCTTCGTAATGGGATTTTATGGATACAGTATCATGTCAATGATGCAAAAATTGTGTATTTAACTTTGGTTTAAGAATTTAACTTAAAAAATAGATGAATAATAGGGGGATTTTAGCAACACTATTAATTGCACTTGCATTATTTATGCAGGGTTGTTGCAATAAAAAAGACGCTAACTCAGAAACTGTTTTGAAGATTACAAATTCAGAAGAGTTTACATCGTTCGTGAACGATTACAATAGCGGCAAATTCCATGTCAAAGATTCTTTGCTGGCTCCTTTGACTGTATCATTGGAGAACAACATCTCTATCATTGACAAACATCTTTCACCAATCGGCACAGAGAAATATCCATTTGTTGGGACATTCGACGGAAATGGGCACACAATCACATGCTGTGGCATCGGAGACTCTGAAACAGCAGATAATGTAGGTCTGTTTGGATACGCTAAGAATTCAACAATCAAAAGTATTACCATCGTCACTGAAAAAGTATCCGGACAGCGTTGCGTGGGTATCGTATGCGGATGTGCATATCGCACTTGCATTTCTGATTGTAAAGCAAGCGGACTAGTTTTTGGTGATTCTTACGTTGGTGGCATCGTTGGTTGCGCAAGCTATGGTGGCATTTCCGACTGCCATTATGTAGGTGTTGTCACTGCATCTGAAAATTTAGCAGGTGGAATTGTAGGCATGCTTGAATTTGGCGGTGTATTGAGAAGCTACGCTGGTGGTCAGGTTTCTGGAAAATATGCAGTTCATCCTATTTCAGGTAATGATGCAGAAGACGTGATGGTTTCCGAATGTGTTGACAGAATGAACGTGGTCACATCTGGCAAAAGCAATTGCAAGAAAGCAGAAACAGCTTCAGATAAATTGACTCGCCTTCTATTCCAAATGTAAATTAAAGCCAAAATTAGCCACTATTATTATTTTAGCGACTTATCCCTTAGGCGAAAGGCATATCGTCGTTATACGACGCAAAAAAGCAGATGTTTTTAGGCATCTGCTTTTTTGTTGGAACTAGTATAAGACAAAATATTGAAGTAAGTCCGAAAGAGCTCGTGAGGCGAGCAAATAATAAGCTTGTTTGGACTACTCGTAAATAATTGCCTTTATATTTTATTTGTTGACAATAAATTTCTTTCCGTTAATGATGTAAATACCGTTTTTCAAACCGTCAAGACTAAATTCTTTTTTAATATTAGCTTTGAGCAAGTGTCCATTTATGCTGTAAACGTTTACAAAACCGTCGTCTTCAAATCTTGAAATAACTTTGTTAGAATCGTAAGATCCGTAATCTTTGTAAAGGTATATTGGCATAAGATCATATGCGATTTTGTAATTAGTCGGCATGTTAACAATCAACGGAGTGAAAAATAAATCTTCTGCTGTTGACGAGGATGGGAATTTGCCATAACATTCATATTCTAGACGTATGAGTTTTCCCATCTCACAGAAATCATCAAGCTTAAAATTAATTTCCCCATTTTCCGATTTCATAAATTGAAGAGTGTCATTTGTGGCGTCATCTATAATCCATAAATCAAAGAAAGTTTCTCCATCAATCAACTCTCTTGTGTATAGATGACCATCACCGAAATCTGTCGAACCTACCAATGTAGAAGTAAGATTTTTTTTCACCTCGTCAAATTTAGACACGTACGCAGTGGTTTTTATGTGATAATTTTTGCCTAAGAAATTTGAAGCAGGTGTTAAATGGAGAATATAAGGTTCACTGTAATATTCATCCCCAAAACGAGAATAAAAAACAGAATAGCAATTATCTTTAACATATTTTGAATCTGATTGGGGAACTAATCCTCCAAACAAATCGCTGATACTATATGTATAAAGGCAAGCGTCTTGATCAAACCCAAAATATACACCTGTCCCATTACTAATTTTCTCGTAGAATCTTTCGATTTTATTAGGGACTTTTAAAAGGGGCCAAGAACCAGTCCATGTACTAATATAAAATGCGACCTTATGACTATCACCTAACCCTTCTACTATAGGGTTAATTGTAAAATACTCTACAGTTGAACCTGGAATATAGTTAGGTAAATCACCGAAGCATTTTAAATCAATAGTGATTATTTTATTGACATACTTGTTGTCAACAAAAAACTTAATCTTTGCTTCATCTGTTGTCGACTTTACACTTTTAACAATAATAGTATCTCCTGTTTCGTCTTCTACAGCAACCAGTGTCAAGTTCTCATTAGCAGGGACATAGTTGTATTTTGCGACAAATTCAAGAGTATCCGTAATATTCGATTCTGTTTTCATTACATAACTGCGAATCGAATGATTGTAAGTTTTCATTTGACAATATTTAGAATCAAACTTAAACTCACATGTGTTGATAATCTTTTTGTCGGTCTTAGGGATCCAAGTTTGAGGATCGTCGTCATGCCCCAGATTTGGACCTTTACCATCGAAATATTCATAAAGAGAAGAAAAGGAAAGATCTTTATGATTAATCTCAATGGTAAATTTACCGTAATAGTCATCCCCTATAGCATAAGCTTTAGGGAATATCGTTGCCACTAAACAAAGCAACGCAAAAAAATTTTTCTTTAGCATTAACATATTTATTATTTTTTTTGATGTCTTTACTTACCTACTTTTCTATTTAGAATCAAAGATATTCCTTTATATTTCTCTTCCTCGATGTAATCATTAAGAAGATTTGTAGCCGCTGCTCTTGTCGACTCTGTATTCATCACAAAGATTGAACGATCAACAAGTTTGCCTAACAACTCATTAGCTGATTCCTCAGATGTTGATGGGCAGTTGAGCACAACAACGTCGTAGCTAGCTTTCAAGAAGGTGATCAAAGTCTGCAACTTCTTCTCATTAAACAAATCGGATGGATTATCAGGAACCTTTCCTGTAGGAATGACAAAGAAATTCTGATCATCTGACATCTGTCTGACATAATTCTGCAAAGAAGGATTGCTTTCTGCAAGATAGTCAAAAATTCCAGCGTCTCCCTTATTTGCAAGAACTTTTGCCAAAGTCATACAATTTACATCAAAATTTACAAGCACGGTACGCTTTTGTTTTAATGCAAACGCCTTGGCAAGATTGACAGCAACGTAATCCTTACCACTATTCTCATGCAATGCACTAATCATCATAGAATTGGCATTCTCTTCTCCTCCTGCCAAAACCTCAATGTTAGTTCTCACCTTTCTGAATGCAGCATTAATATCATTCTTATTATCAGCTGCGACGGCAATCTTTGATGCTTCTTTAGCATTATAAGGAATATCACCTAAGATTTTTGCATTTAATCCGTCTAGATCATCCAAACGATATACACGACCTTTGTTTGATTCCAACAACCATATCACAACAGCTGGGATCAAAAGTCCAAGCAAAACTGCCACCATCAAGATGTTTTTCTTGATTGGACTTGTAGCCTCCAACTTACCTGTAGGCAAAGTGATCATCTGATTGTTGTAGGCACTGAAGGCCTGGCTCAACTCATTCTCCTCACGTTTCTGAAGCAAGAATAGATAAAGAGCCTCTTTTACCTTCTGTTGACGCTCTACTCCAAGCAGATATTTAGTCTGGCTTGGGCTACTTGCAATCTTCGCTCTACTCTTAGCCTCTGTTCTTCTCAAGTTGATCATCTGACCGTTGATCGCGTCGATCTGGCTATCAATATTGATTAGGATTCCCTTAGTCAAATTGGCAAGATTCTGGTCTAAGGTAACAACCATAGGGTTCTTAACACTACTGTTTGCAACCAACGCATTTCTCTTGACAAGGATTTCATTATATTCCTCTACTCCCTTCTCAATCATACGGTTTGTGACATTTGAGACTGCAGGCAAGAAATCTTTAGCTGTATTATTAGCGATAAAATCACGAATATATTCCAACATTGTAAGTTGGTTGTCAAGCTCTGTCACCTTATCACTTACCATACTTGCTTTGTCCAAGTGAAGTTTTGCCACCTCACCAACATCAGGTGTAAGGTTTCTACTCTTAAACGCACTGATATTCTCATCCACGTTACCAAGCTCACGTTCGATTAGGGAAAGACGATCACTGATAAACTGGCTAGTGCTCTCAGCAATTTTATTCTTACCTTCAAGCAAGTTTTTATTGTAAGCCTCAACAAGTTCAACCAAGAAATCTTCAGCTCTCTCTGCCACAGCGTCTTGATAATTCAAATTCAACACTGTTGATTTCTTATCAATAAGGCTCACCTTAAGTTTCTGCTTACAGAATTCTACTGACTTGACAAATCCTCGTCGAATGATATACATATTCTGTGGGAATGGTTGTGCAGGTATTTCTGTGCCATATCCAGCATAGTCAATATTATGCGAAACAAGCACACGCACCTTTTTATGAATAGTGATAGATGTTTCAAATTTTCCATCCCACTCACCATCAATTTCACTCTTTCCAATCTTTAGAGATTTGATTGTAAAGCTAGGCTTTTGAGATTCAACAGCAAGTTCTCTTTTAGGAGTTGGTTCAATGTTTGTACTATCTGAAGATGTCTCATTTTCTTTTTCATTGGCTTTCTCCTCTTCTGCCTTCTTTGCCATTTCTATCTGGTAATGTTCCTTACCATATTTTAGGACGGATGCAGAATCAAGGACAATTTCAAACTCACATGGTTCATTCTCCTCCAAACCTAATATTTCAATGACAATAGGATTCTCTTTGCCGTAAACAGCTCTCTTTCTGAATGTAGAGATACGTAAGTAATCAACGTCAAGATGAAGTCTTTTCACAACATTTCCTATCAATGTCTGGCTCTGGATTCTGGAAAGTTCATTGTTGACATTTGTCGCACTAGAAAAGATTCCAAGATCGGTGATTGCACTCAAATCCGACACTGAAGTGGTACGATTTTTCGACTCCTCTTTTATCAGCAACTGAGCCTCTCTCGTGAACTGAGGCTGAGCAGTATAAAGATATGCAGCCGCAAGAAGCAAACTCACAGCAGTAGAGGCAACAAACCAAGGCCACTTTTTCAAACATAGCGAAACAAAGTTCACTAGTTTACTCATTTTGTTTTTTGATGTAGACATCTTCGTTTATTACTTAGTTAAATTTTTATATTTCCTATTCTACAATTATTTTCATACATTCAGAACCAACTCTGACAATAAATATTCCAGATGTTGGAACTGGCAATTCTATCACATCAGAATCTGCAATTCTCTTCGCTATAGTAGATCCTAAAGGTGTTATTACCTCAACCAAAGATCCTCGTGCTATATTCTGCAACACTATAGTATTACCAACCACATACGTCTGCACTCCTTGTTTAGGCATCATTGTCTGCTCCACAGAAGAGGCTCCACAAGAGACCTTGTTATTGGCAGCAAGTGGTGTAGATGTATATATTATAGTTCCATCTACGTCTTTACAACTCTCAAATGTAGTCATTTCAGATGAACCATCTGATGCATGTCCGTATGACTCGTTCATCCCATGTGCTTCATATGTTACTGAATCCAAAACAATCTTGTTGTCTCTATAAAAAGCAGACAATGTGAGTGTCTCAGACGCAATCTGTCCAAGCTTGAAATTAAGATGCAACGGTCCTAACTCTGGCTTCTTATCCGCCCAAAGTAATTTATATCCGTGAGACTTGACAACAGTAGTGTTGAATCCATATGGGATAGTACATTTCACCGACTTTGTCACATTTTCAACCACCATACCGGCTAAGTCAACATCTTTATCTCCTCCATTATAGATTTCAATCCAATCCGAAAACTCTCCGTTTTCATTTACTAAAGCTTGATTAGAAGCGCAAATCTCATTCAAATAAAGATCAGATGGCTCAGTATAGCTGTCATCATACTCAAAGTAGACACTGAATTTCAACTCATTATCCTTAGCAACAGCAGTCAAATCATTACCATTATAATGTTTGCCATCAGTAATCACAAGGACATTGTTGATCTCCCACTCTTTTATCTTGTAACCAGCTGGCACATCTACTTCTACTTTAACTCGCTCACCAGAGTATCTCCATGTGTCGTATTTCAAAGAACTGATCTCTTTTTTGTTGAGACGGAATTTGAAATCAGGTTTCTCCGAATTAGGGAATACAGGTCTTACTTTCACAGTAACCTTGTCGTTACCCAAACCAAACTCCTTCTTTAGCTGATCTATAACGTGGCTTTTTCTTGTTTTCGCAAACGTGCGCATATTCTCAACAGCTTCATTGAAATCCGACAAATTACCAGGACATTCCAACAATCCTGAATTCTTAATTGTAGCACACATATCAAGTCTTGTCATATCCCAAATAGAATCAAGTTTTGTGTCGATTCTTTCATCTGCGAACTGATTCTCAATGGCGTCAAGATACTGATCAAGGAATCTCCAACGGAAATCCTCATTCATCAAACAAGACTTGAGCAAAATCCAACTGTCATATCCACTCTCAGTAGTGGCATAATGAATCATATCCTTGTCGACGGTGGTTGCTTTAGACAATCCGAAATCAGTATCAAATAGTATCCAACGGAACTTTCCTCCATCGTGTTTTCTCCACAACTTAGTGTTGTTTCTTACCCAGTCTGTATTAGCGACATATTGCTCGACAATCTGGTAATTCAGATATTCATCAATATCCATCATCTCATCCAACTTGTCGTAGAAATCATCACTCGAATAATTCTTGCTGACATAGTTAATCATTTTATCATAAGCTTCTTTCGTACCAGACGTGCAAATATAATCACCATCAAGACTTATGAAGTCGATCTCATCATCATCAAGTCCATAATTATGATAGACGAAATCCTCGTTTGTCCTCTCAGTAAGGATCATCATACCATAGTAAACTCCGTTGAGATAATATGCCACTGGCTGAGCTTTCTGTGCATCAATATTCATACCGTCTGCAAGACTCTGAATAAACATGTCTCTCCAACGAGGCTGAACATAAGAGTATCCGTTACCTCCGTTACGTAATGCTAGACTCTTGTATTTCTTATATTCACGTTCAGTTAAGAAATTATCGTATTGAAACTTATTCGCTCCTGAACGCTTGTTAGCCTTAATCTTCAAACTTTTTCCGATGTAGATTCTTGTACAACCACCATACACTCCGACCTCTACCTCCTGATTATCAACAACCTTTCCATTCAAGATATATTCAAAATTGGCAGATCTCATCCAATCCTGATTGAAATTATATGGAGTCGTATAACAATCACCCACTGTACCATTCTTACCTTCAACATAGATTCCTAGCATATCGTCAAAGAAATCTTCATTGTTGGCAACGATAGAAACTATAGGCAATCTCTCACCAGTTCCCTTACATTCACTGTTAGTGAAATACTTATCTGGAAGGATATAGCTACCAGTTAGAATCTCACTATAGAGCATTCCATCTTTGTATGCTCTTGCTCGTACTGCAGTGGTCTTTTCAATCGAAATAGAACCATTATATCTCATCCCCTTTTCAGGTGTAGGAGTATCTCCATTGAGAGTATAATAGATCTGAGCACCTTCTGTCTCACATTCAATCTCCACATTCAATTTATTCTCGTACAAACCAGGCATATTGCCTTTAAATGCAGGCGATGCTACTCTATTAGAAATCGTCGTCATCAATCTGTCATTCTGAGTTCCTGGTGTTGGAATCATGAATCCATCCTCACAGTATGAAATGTGCGGATACTGCTTAGGGTAAGAAAGCTTCAACTCCTGTCCATCTTTAGTGAGCTTGATTTCCCCACCATCAGTAGAAAGTTTCTTACCTACACTTCCGACGTAATTATATTTCACCTGTGTCGCAGATGAACTGCTTGTCTCCTCATCTCCGAAGAATAATAGCGAATAGCCATTTGGCAAGACGTGGGAAGATTTCAACTCCACACTCCAATTTAGCTTATCATTCTTCATATTAGTGATAGTCCAACCTCTTAGATCGACGTTGCCACCATCATTATAAAACTCGACATAACCGTCATAGTTATATTTATCGCTTACGACTGTAGATACATTGTTAGTCATGATTTCCGTAATACGCACTTCTGAGTGCACATTAGAAAAACATGATACCGACAATAGTATTTGAAATAGTATTCTATGTTTCATACGCACAAACCAACAAAATATCTACAAAACTACGATTTTTATTATATTTTGCTGATTAGTCTATGCAACTTATTTGGATTATCAAGCCAATTACCTATTCTTGCCATAAAGTGATCTGGCATTTTTCTTATCTTTTGAATTCTATCAGCATAACGGCTGAATCTGTTGGGTTCATGCACACGCACATAATCCAAATGGACATAAACACCCCAGACAATAGCCGCACACAAAACGATAATCATTATCGTATGTACAGTCACATCAAGATTAAATAAGAACAATGTGATCCATACTCCTGCAATTGCAAGTTCTATCAAAAGAATGAAGAATGTGATGAAAATATGAGGCATATTCAAAGAAACGAATATATGATGCAGATGAGTACGATCTGCCTTAAATGGAGATCCCCCATGGACTATTCTCATTGTCATCACTCTCAATGTATCAAAGATTGGCACAGCAAAAACTGCCAAAGCCAAACTCACATTCTTACTGTCTACTGCTGAACCCTGCTCCTTCAAAAGCGTGCAGCAGAAAATATATGCAAGCATTCCCATCACCAAAGAACCGCTGTCGCCAATAAACATCTTGTATTTTGTAGAAAATACGTTGCAGACAAAGAATGGGATCAATGAGCCGACAAATGTGAAAGCAAATATTCCACTCACGATATCATCATGGTGCACAAAATATAGTCCACAGAATGCACAGAAACAGATTCCATATCCACTACTCAATCCATCAACTCCGTCGATCATATTAATGGCATTCATCAAACCGACTCCTGTTAGTATGCTCAATGCCAAACTTGCCCAAAGTGGAATTTCATAAATTCCGAATACTCCGTTCAAATTGTCAATTCTGTATGTATTTGTGAAGAATAGAAGAACGACCAATCCTATCTGACAAATAAATTTTTTCTTGGGACTCAAATCAGTCAAATCATCCAACAAGCCAACAAAGAAAATCAGTGAGATTGCAGCCACAGCCATATATAACTGATTGGTAGGAATAAACAGATTGCTTATCGCAGCCGCAGCAATAGCAGCCAAATAAACACTGATTCCTCCAATTACTGGCACAGGCTTCTTCTGAAGCTTTCTTGTACCCGGACTATCAAGCAGATTCTTATCATACGCAATAGCCACTAATTTTGGATTAAGGAATGTGGCAAATGTACATGCCACCAAACAAACCAGACAAACAATAATATATTTTACCATACCCTAAATAAATTAAGCGTTTGTTATTTTTAATCTAATCAATTTCATAATATGCTTTGGCATAAACCTGAATGCAAAAGTCAAGTATGCTCTTAAAGGACTGTAGCCTAGCGTCTCTTTGTAGACGTTGACATTGTATTTCACAAGACCCAACTTGTTCTTAGATAATGATGCCTGTCCTACTCTGTAATAGGCAAGAGGCTCGATCATACCGTAAGAATCTGCACCACCACGCATCAACACCAACTTGTATGCCCAATCCTGACGCTTACGCATCAACGGCATCAACTGTTTTGGCAATTTCTGAGTGTCATAGATGACAGTAAGGAACCCCATTCCATCGTCATATTTCATAGTGTCGAATGTCTCTTTCTTATGGCATACAACGATTCCAAATACCTTGCTATTTTCGTCAAACTTCAGATAAGAAGCATGGCACAACGGTGCGTCATTCTCCTTCATATACGCAAGCTGCTTCTCTAGTTTTTGAGGCATCCACACGTCATCTCCATCACAGAAAGCTATGAATCTGCCTGTTGCTCGCTCAATAGATTTGTTGCGGGCATAACCTGCACCCTTGTTCTCCTCCATTGCAAGCAACTTGATTCTATCATCCTTCTCGGCATACGACTTGACTACCTTCACGGTGTCGTCTGTCGACAGATCATCAGTGATAAGCAATTCCCAATCCTGATAAGTCTGTGCCAAAATACCCTCAATCGTCTCACCAATATAACTTGCACAGTTATACGTCGGAGTAATGATTGATACTTTACCGTAATTCTCCATGTTATAAACCTATTAATGATAGAATCTGTTTGCCGACAGTCTCTGCCGAATATTCTGTTGCTTTTTTCAAGCAATTTTCTTTCATTTCAATCAGAAGCGACGGATTTTCCTTCACTTTGCGTAAAGTCGCCACGAACTCATTATAGTCAAACTGAGTGTAGCCGATTCCCGTCTTGCCCTCCACAACAAAGTCGGAATAGCTGTTCCATCTTGCAGAAATGACAGGTATACCTGCCGAATAAGCGTCAATCAAAGTGCCAGGTAATCCCTCAGTTGGAAACTTTGTAGGGAAAAGCAAAGCATTGTAGCTGCGAAGAGTCTCAGTGCTCTTTGTAGCATCCACACATCCACAATAACGGATGTTTGCAGGTAGACTCTTCTGAAGTTCAGCAAAATGTTCTGTATACGAAGGATCAATCTGTCCATAAATATCTAAAGCAAAATGTGTGCCATCTGGATCGACCTCCTTCACAGCATTAACAGCATCGTCGATTCCCTTCTTCTCCATAATACGTGAGAAGATGCAAAAACGGATAGGAGAAGAGACGTTCATATCCAAATCCTCCTTCTTCAAAATAGTAAGATTCTTGAAGTTTGGCACAATTGTAAGGTTAGTGAACCCCTTCTCCTCCATTGCCTTTTTCATAACTGTAGTCTCTACCCAAATTCCGTCGAATTTCTTCAACAGAGTCTTCAAATATGTATGCTGCTCCACATATCCTGGAAGCCATCCGCCAATCACATCATAGAAAAGCTTTGTGTTGGCACTACGATACATAAGGCACAACAAAGGGAACAACAGCAAGGCTCCGTAAGCAGGGAGAATAATCACATTCTCACTATTACGACAGAGCTTCATAAAATTCCAAAAGAAGGCGACGGGATTCTTACGCATGCTCTGCATATCCAACTCCCCAATCTCATCGTCGGAAAGATGACTATGTAGCACACTCGCCAACTGCTTTGTCTTAACGGTCTGTCCGTCAAAAAGCGGTTTTTGCTTGGCTAAATACCCTATTACCGAAACTTTATATCTCATTACAATTGTTATACTATTATGTAAGACTCACATCAGTGCGTCTCCACATTATTTATTATTATACAAATTCAAATATTTGTTAGCACACTCACGCATAGTGTATGGTTCGTATGCTTTCAAGACCTTAGTCTTCATCACTGCTTTATCATCCTCACCCTGCATCAAAAATCTCTTCAATGCCTCATAGTAAGAATCTTCTGCAATATCAGTTGAAAGGAAACCAGTCTCACCATCCTTAACCACATTGACAATTCCTCCAACAGGTGTGCAGACTGGAATAGCACCGACTCCCATAGCCTCAATCAACGATATAGGCATACCTTCAAAAGTGGAGCACAAGCAGAATGCATCGGCAGCTTTCAAATACTCAAGTGGATTCTTCTTTTCTCCAAGCACATGGCAAACCGGACAATTAGCGGCTTTTACACCGTTGAGGATATCCTCAGCTGTACGGCCAATAAGCAAAACGGTGAAATCAAAACCCTCATTGTGCAATCTTCTTGACACTCTTGCCATAAGATCCTGTCTCTTCACATCTGTGTAACGAGCCAAGTGAACAAGCACTTTTGTGTCGGCAGATTTCTTAAAGCCATCAATCTCCTGCTTCACCGCATCACTAACCTCTAATGACTCTGGTATATCACGTCCGTTGAAAATCATAGGGGCAGAATGACCATAATACTTTTCAAAAGAGTCAAGACTTTCAAGTGAAATTGTCACTGGCGTCACCTTGCCAGTCTTAAACATGAATTTTCTTATCAATCCACCTATAAATCCACCAGCTTCTACCTCTGCCTTATTATGAACAGTATGGAAGAATTTCGTCTTTATAGAGAACACCGATAGTGGCATATAAAGCATTGCTCTAAGATGCGAGTGTACCACATCTGGGGCAAAGTCGGAGATTGTCTTTTTCAATCTGCTACCAAGAGAGATATCAAGACCAGGTTTCTTATCCAAGCAAACAAGTTTCACCTTATCCGACACTTCGCTTCTATAGAAACCATACTCACCCAATGGCAGAAGCACTACAAGAGCCACCTCGTACCCTTGTGCAGCAAGAGTGTTGCACAAATCAATTGTGAAACGCTCGCCTCCACCTGAGGCCAACTGTGGAATTACATGTACTATTCTCATTTATGCATACTAAGTATCTGTTCTTCTTTATCCTTAACGAAATAAAGCACAGCGATTATTAAATATGTGACTATCTCAACATAAAAATTCTCATAATAATAACATATACATCCCACTACAGGAATATTGAGCAGAAAATACATTATCATCAGTTTCTCAAATGGAAAACACCGTCTCTTCTTATTGTCGACACGATGAATCACCTCACATTCATTGAAAACATAATAACAAAGAAGTGCAAACACAATGGTAATCATAAAAGGTCCAAACTTACCTGCAGAAAGCAGGAATGATCCCAAATGTGTATAGAACACTCCCAAATTCATATTACATTTCAATCCCATCTCCTCCTGGTATGCAACAGGACCTTCAAAATCGTGAAACACAAATTTGTGTAATGCAGGGAGAAGGCTCTTGGTAGTAACGCCATCCGGAGCCGGATAATAATCCCATATCTCGCAGAAGTGATAATACGGTTGGCCGAGATAGACTACTATTCCTCCTTCCGAACCTCCATCTCTATCCTCGAATCGGTCTTTTGTCACAGCAATGGCATATGTTGCAGCAGCCAAAAGCAAAGCAGAACTAAATCCAATCGCAATACTTTTAATCTTAGCAGACATCTGATTCCAGAACATTGCCACAGCCAAACCCAAAAGGAGTACCCAGAAGAAAGTCTTGGAACGGTCAATAGCGAGGATTCCCGACAAGATAACGGTAGTGGAACCAATGACAGCCATTGCGTTAAGCCACCATTTCTCCTTCAAAAAAGTGATGTTGAAGAAGAAGACAAAAATCATCACTACACTTGCATTTGCCAAGATACGCATCGGATATAGGAAAAGTTCTATTGGCTTTGGATACTCCGTAAGTTTATAGGCGTCTCCTTCATACACATAACGCTTCAACTCATTAAAGTCACCATACGTGATGACGAATTTCAAGTCGCCTAAATACGCAAGGAAATAACAAACAAAAGTGGCAAAGAAGGCATAATTGAGCCCTCTCATGAATTTTTGACTTTTGAAAATTATTCCGTCATACGAATCAAAATCTATGAGCACAAAAGGCACGATGAAACATGTCAACAACATACAATACACCATTGTAGGCAACAAAGATGCAAAGGTCACAAGGTTTGAATCCAATCCCATTATATCAATGGCTACCGCAAGCACCGACGTAATCATAAATATCAAAGAGACATATGAACTCGCGTTGATGCCACGGTTTTTGATTAGATAAACCGTAAGGATTGTGAAGTATATTGCTGGTATATAATTCATAGATTCTCTGCAATGAATTTAAGAAGATTCTCAGGTGTGATTTTATCCTTGAATGGATTAGGTCCACACTCAAAACCCTTGATTTTCTGAGTGTCTATCTCTCCGTCTTCAGAAATCACAGACACATAGTCAGGACTATAGAATTTTGACTCCAACATAGATGTATTGTTAGTAAGAAGCATCTTACCGTATGTGACAGCCTCCCACGTACGCAATGTTTCTCCCTTTGCTCCCTTCTGCATAATCTCCAACACACATTTTGTATGCTGAACATACTGAATGCAATCTTCGTATGGAAGCCATTTGCCATCCATATAGTGGATACCGCGTCGCTCCTTCTTATCCTCTGGTTTTGCGTTCAACACATAGAAATAGCAGTTTAGGCCACCCTTTTCCAACACATCATAAGTATCAAGGATAGACTTCATACGATTCTTTGCCAATCCCACGAAAAATACGTCTGTCAACGGCGTATTATTAGGTTTTGTGATATTAGCCTCCGAATAGACGGTAGGATGATATAGCATATTGTATTTCTTTGCGTCATCCTTGTCGTAAGTCACCAATATGTCGAACATGTTCCTGATAGCATCAGGTTTAGCACACTCTTTCCATGTTGCGACGATATCAATGTAGTTTGCAACCAACTTGCAGCTAGGATATTTCTTTCTAAGCCATACTACATAGTCGCGCATATAGTCGTACTCCATCCATCTTGCGTCGAATATGAATACGATAGGCTTTGACTGATCTTCAAAATCATTTGTGAAGTAAGAGTCAAACCATAACGATTTAAACGGCAAGCTGAATAGTTTGTTTGTCGTTCTGGAATGCTGTAGCTGGAATATAATCTGCAAGAACTTGTTCTTTGGATAGAATCCTATCACGTTCTTAACATTAGGACGTTTTCCAACCTCTGTATATATATACTTGTTGAACTCCCAAAATGCCTCCAAGAAGAAGACGAAATTATATCTATTCATGTCCATTGCCACGGCCTTTGAACTTTTTGACGAACGATTTTATATATTCTCTCTCCGACGGTGCAAAGAGAATGAAATAACTTAAACCTAAGAAGAAGGTACAGACTGTCGGAATCGAAATCCACAAACGATTCCATTCCTCATAACTATCATACAACTTGTAGCAAATCGGTGACATAAGTGCCAAAACCAATATGATTGGTAACACTGTCTTCTTCACATATTCCATCACATTATGAGCAATAAGCATCTTTAAGAAATAGACACCAATACATGCATTCAGCAATCCTCTTGTCAAGATTCTCGACACCAAGATAAAATATGGTTCCAAACCAATTTTGAATAATACCAATGAGAGCAAAAGGTCAAGTAAAAAGCTCACACTGATGGCAATCTGATACTTGGCAATCTTTCCCGTCGCCATGATAGCACAATAGAACGGGCCTGTGATTGCATCTATCATTGAGCAGATGATCAGAATCTGACAAAAACGACCTGCGTTTTCAGGCACATTATTCAACCATACACTCAAAACCAAATCAATATTTACGATCAAGAGGCATGCTGGGATAAACATCAGTGCAAATGAAAACTTGGATGTACTGTTGATCAAACTATGCACACGACTCATCTCTCCCTGTGCATACGATTTCACAATCTGAGGTTGGAATGAAGTCTGGAAGCTTGACACGAATGTAACCAATGCAGTCATCACCTGATTAGCAATACCCATCGCTGCATTCGCCACAACACCACAAAACATGTTAAGCATGAAAAGGAATCCATTCTGAGTCGCCACATTGGAGAATCCTCCAAACAATGTCCAGCCGGAAAACATAAACATCTCCTTGAAGATTCCCTTGTCAAATATTTTAATATAAGCACAAGTGTCAAATTTAATAACACAGAATGCCACATAAACCAAAAGCATAACAAAGCTCTCAAAAGCAAGCATGAAAGCATATGTAACAAGTTTGTCAAATCCAGTTACGCCAACCATAAACGCTATCGCAAGTTTCAGCACTGCATCCACTATACTTGCATAAGCGAAAAAATCCAATCTCTCATAAGCGACTACGCTCGCAGAGTATGGCACACGAATAAAATTCAAAGCAAATGTGAGTATGGAGAATTGAAAAGCATAGTTTGCAGCTTCCACTCTACCATCAGGAATTTCAAGACGATTATTTAGGAACCATGTTCCACCAATCTCAAGAAGCAATATTGATGCACCAACTAATATAAGCTGTATGGAAACAGAAGTGTTGAACACTTTAAGCATCTTTTCTTGGTCGTTTTCTCCAAGCGCAACAGACAAAAAACGTTGAGAAGCAGCGGTAAGTGCGTTATTAAGGAAAGAAAACAAAATCACTATGCTGCCCACAACATTGTAGACACCATAGTCTTCAACCCCTAATTTATCAAGCAATACGCGAGACACATAAAGCGACACAACCATTACGATGATGGTACGGGCATACAGTGCTAACGTATTCTTAGCTATTCTCTTATTTTCAGATGCGTAATCAGCCATCTTTTTTGCAACACACGGACTCTCCCCTATTTGAGAGCTAAATTGTTAAACATTTCATTGTCCAACTTTTTTCACAATAGTTCAAATAAGGACAACAATACGATTGCAAAATTACAAAATTATATTGTACAACATGTTTTTTTAAGCATTTTTAACATAGAATACATTTCTGATAAAATAAAAGGTGTGCATCCAATTTGGACACACCCCCTTCTAATTCTGTATTTTCAATAGAGATTAACCTCTGTTGTCAAGCTTACCAAATACGCTCTGAAGAACATCAGAAACACGTGCACTTGCATTGTGACGGATATCGTACTCTTTCTCTCCTACCTTTGTGAACAAACCGTTCAATGCCTCACCTGTGATGTAGCCAGATAGGTCTGGGTTAACCTGATCGATAGTTCTCAATTTCTCGAAGATCTCGTCAGGCACGATACCAAGCTTACGTACCATCTCAAGAGCCATCTTTGCAGTGTTGTTATCAAGCAACTCCACAAGTTTGTTGTTGTAAGTAGCATATGTGTTCCAAGCCGCTGTAGGAGTCACGTTTGCCACCTGGATAGTATTCAAAGAATCCGTGATTGATGGAACAAATGCATCAGTCAACTTGTTGAATGTATTTGTGTGAAGATACTCTGTTGCTGCGTTGTCTGCACCGAAAAGCAACTTCTCTGCATCGGCAAACGAGATGTTTGTGATAGCATCAGTAAAAATGTCAATTGACTTTGGAGCGGCATTCTCAGCAGCACGGTTGAATAACTTGATAATTGTATCTGAATCAGGGATAGACAAACCTGAAGCGTTTAACATAGAGTTGAAAGCTGGGTTGTTAGAAACCTGCTGGACAGCGTTGAATGTTGTAATTGCCTCTTTTGGCAAACCGATTCGTACAGCAGCGTCGGCAAGATAACCGTCCTCAGCGCTAAGATTCTTTGCAGCAGTCTCAATTCCGACCTTTAGGGCAGCCTTCAAACCAGATCCGACGTCAAATCCACCAGACCCATTCGCTCCACCTGCCATAGTTTTGATAAGTTCCTCTGCCTTACCACTCTTAACTGCATCTACCGCCACTTTTCCGACTGTAGACAAGATATCGCCAAATAATCCCATAGTTCTTTCAATTAAAGTTTGTTATTACGAAAATCAAATATAATGTTTTTTAATAAATAAGCCAAAATAATTTCATATACTATTTCCAAGGTTCGACGTGAATGTTGATAATAGTCTGATGGCCAAACTTATCTTTTAAGGCAGTCTCAATCTCATCAACCTTTTCGTGAGATTCATAGAGTGAAATGTTACCGTCCATTCTAACATGCATTGAAATTGCATAATTACACCCTACTTGACGAGTGCGAAGGTTATGCATCTCAGTCACACCAGAATATGAATTCACTATTTCTTCGATTTGATCTTCAATCTCTTTTGGCAAACTGCTTTCAAGCAATTGGCTTACACTACTTTTAATAAGCTGAATCGCCACCTTGAAAATAAAGAAACTCACAACGACTGCTGCCAAAGGATCAAGTATTGTCCAATTTTCTCCAAGCATACATGCGGCACCAATACCGATCGCTGTTCCGATTGATGAAAGTGCATCGCTACGATGATGCCAGGCATTAGCCACCAAAGCCTCGCTATTTAGATTCTTACTTTTCATCATGGTATATTTGAAAATACCCTCCTTCATAAGTATACTGGCCAGAGCCGCTCCAAAAGCCAACCATCCTGGCGATTGAAGTTTTTCTCCATCCAATAAGAATCCATATATTTTGGTTACCCCACTAAACAAAATACCTCCACCTACAAGTATAAGCAATAGTCCGATGATCGTAGTAGCTAAAGTTTCATATTTTCCATGCCCGAAGTCATGGTCCTCATCACAAGGTTTGCTACTGATTTTCAACATCACAATAACAACAAAATCAGTCAGAAAATCACTTAGAGAATGTACTCCATCGGCAATCATAGCCGATGAACTGCCTAAAACACCGGCCACAAATTTCAAAACGATTAAAATTGCATTAATGACTGTTCCTATCAACGTCACCTTTACAATCTCTTTTTGTCGTATTTCTATCTGACTTTCTACCATTTCACTGCATATTACAAATCATCAATCTATTTCTAAAGGTTTTCTCTTACGACGGATATTGGATTTATTTTTCTCTTCCTCCTCTTCATCATCTTCCTTATCCGTTTTTGATTTCTTTACAGATTTACCTTTTGAATCAGATTTTTCTTCTCCATCTACATCATCATTGTCGCGGTCTTTTCTTCTTCTTTCAAAACGCCTAAACGATTTATTTGGTTGATCTTCATCATCTTCTACTTTTTCATTCAACTTCTTCTGATCAACTGTTTGTTCTTCTTCCTCGTCATATTCATCAAAAGCACGTTTTCTTGTTCTTGAATAATTAGAAGAAGGCAAATCGCCAGGTTTCTGTCTATGTAGTTTCTGCTCCTTAACCTTTTCAACTCCTTGTTCAGCACGAACTCTATCAAAATCCTTCAATTGATCGGATTTTTCCTTCTTGACGTCTTTATTACGTTTGACTGCATCAAGGTATTCCTCCATCTTTCGCTTTTCCAACTCATCATCAAATATTTTATAATCAGCATCAGCTGTGAAAGAGGTCCTATAACGATATGATTCTACACTGAAATATTTGAATCCAGTGATAAACATGATTCCTATGACACACATCATATAGATCTGCTTGTGCAATTTGACTTTAAGAGCCGCATAATATTGGACAAACAGCATAATTAAGCCTATACAAAAAAGAGACGATGCACGATCCTGCAACACTCTGATTTCGCAAAGGGAAAAAACAAGAATGAAATAAAGAACAAAAACATTTTTTGTTACATTATCAATATTTTTACCTGTCTTAAAATAGTTTGGTAGGAAAAAGAACATCACATAGGCAAAGAATACGATGATCTTTCTCATTCCCAAGTTATAATACGAGTCAGCATAGACAATGTTGACATAGTATTTCTGTATTTTCGACGCGATATGCTGACCTCCGTAGGTATATAGCCCAGTGAGGACGATGTTAATAAACTTGATTCTAAATATAAAAATCAGCATAACCACCGTGAAAATCCACAAAAGCTGATTCTTTGACAGTGTTATTCTCAACAACGGATAGACAACAATATAGAATAAAGATGTTGTGTGGAATGTCATTCCAAGGAGATTCAACAAAACATATGAGAATACTTGTTTGCTTCTAACATACTTCAATGACATCATAAACAACAACACCGAATTCGCATTACGCAACTGTTCTGCATGAAACACCCAACCCCACCAGATGAAATAGATTAGCAAAGCCAACACACAGAAATTGGTCTCGCGTCGGAAAAAATGATAAAGAATTATTGCATCAATTAGGACATAGACGAACTGGAACTGCCAAAAACTCATTCCAAACGTCTTTGCTATCATTTCAAAAAGGTTGAATCCTATTTCAAAATCTGTATACCAATCCTTTGAATAACGACCTAAAATAAATTCTCCCAAGGTGGGAGCTTCAAGATAGTTCTCATAATACATCATCACATCCATTCCCGTCCAACCCTTCAATCCCACAAAGAGAGTGAAAAGGGTAAGGGAGAAAATGAATACATATTTGGTCCTGTGATTATGGTTTTGTAGATTAAACTCTACAAAAACCAACATCACAAGTATGGCCATAAAGCAGAAATACGGTATTGTGATACTTAAATCCATCCTATGGCTCTTTATAACTTATCTTCTAACTATAGCAACAGCACAAGGTTTGACATTACTATGTTTCGTAACCTGTTCACCTAAAGGGATTTCCTTCCCATTGAGCCATAACTTAGGTATGTATTTGTCGGATATTTTAGATCTTTCATATCCACAACAAACAACAATACCATTCAACACATCAATATCCTCAACGGTAGCCTGAGTCGCACCTGATGTCAAATCATATTCAACGCAATTGTTGATTCTATTCTCCTTGTTGCTCTTTTGAGTGGCACTCCAGTATTTCGCATGATAACCATCGTTACCACCGATATAAAATTTACCATTCTCGTAAGATATACAATTAAGAGTTGACTGAGGACCCTCTTTGGTCAAATTGTTGTTAGTACGATTAATCCACACCTTAGGCAAATAACCCACAACCGAATTTCTCTCTTGTCCTACACACCACCAAGACTCTCCAGTTGATACGATGTCATTTGCTATAGCCGGATAGTCTCCAAACTCATTCTTGTCATCATTATCCTGAGACAATCTGTTGTAAGACTGTCCGTCGATCCAGATTCTAGCCTCCTCAGTGTCATCCTTACTTTCATTGTTGCCATAACCGGCAATATAACATTTGCCATTGTTTAAGCTCAATCTATTAGCTCTAGATCCGTTTTTAAGCAAAACAGGCTTTGTGTCAATCCACATCTTGGCAGTCTCAGAAAAACCTTCTTGCTGGAAGCCACAAGTATAGACAACACCATCATGGTCTACAGCCACACTAGTCGCAGCACGACCCTCTGGCAATTCTATTTCACTTTCATTCTTCCAATAAGCTGCTGCATTGCCAAAACATCCTGCGACATAAACAGTTTTATCTTCAGTAACGAATATATCAAACACCTCAACTCCCTCATCACGACCTGGAGATAATTTATAGGCAGAAGCAGAGTCAGTTTTGGACGTTGCATTAGTCCAAACTCCCGAGCATAATATTTTCTTCCCTGTTGAAGAGGGAAGGCTATCATACGTATACGCCATAAAAATAGCATACTCTTCATTGCTGAAAGGTGGTGTTGTCTCCTTTTTTGATTCTGGATCATCATCTTTACAGGCAGACATCGTCACAACCAAACCTAAAGCAAAATATGTCAAACTGAAGCCCCAGCGCATACGTAAATAATTTAATTAAACATTGGAAGGATAAACATATCCTGGAGGATGAACATCATAGCACCAGCCAAATATCCGATCAAAGCGATCAAAGAAACCTCCTTCAAATACCATCCGAAGCTTACCTTCTCAAGACCCATAACCACAACTCCTGCAGCAGAACCTACGATAAGAATACTTCCTCCAACTCCAGCACAGTATGCAAGGAACAACCAAAATGCACCGTCAACAGCAAAATAAGCTGTTGTTGGATCAACCTCATACATCTTCATTGCTCCAGCTACAAGAGGCACATTGTCAACAATCGAAGAAAGCACACCAATAATGATATTGATTACATAAATATTACCTATGCTTTCATCAAGAGCCTTACTCAACTGCTGAAGAATACCTGCAAAAGATAGTGCGTTCACAGCCATCAAGATTCCCAAGAAGAACAAGATAGTAGTCATATCGATTCTCTTAACCACTTTCTGGATACGAGCCTTCTTCTCTTCCTTGATTGAATCACCCTTCTCATGGTACATAAGCTCAGTGTATACCCACAAGATACCAAGTCCAAGTGAGACACCAATATATGGAGGCAAATGAGTGATAGCCTTGAAAATAGGAACAAATACCAAGGCTCCGATACCCAAATAGAAGATGATATTACGCTCTCTGTTTGTTACCATCTCAGCAGCAGAAAGTTCATGAGACTCTGACTCAACAACTGTGCTAGCCTCTTCCAATGAGCCAGTAAGCTTTCTAGACATAATAAGCATAGGGATAACAGCAGCTACTATAGAAGGTAAAATTAGTTCTGGGATCAAATGCTGAGTTGTAACATTACCTTTAACCCAAAGCATGATAGTAGTAACATCGCCGATAGGTGAGAATGCACCTCCTGCGTTAGCAGCCAAAATCACAACAGCAGCAAAATACCAACGCTCCTTCTGATCCTGAACCAACTTTCTAAGCAACATTACGATAACGATAGTAGTAGTTAGATTATCTAGCACTGCCGACATAAAGAATGTGATACCTGTAAGGATAAACAGCAATGTCTTTTTATTTCTTGTCGTGATACGTCTTGTAATGATATTGAATCCTCCGTGGACATCGATCAATTCCACAATTGTCATCGCTCCCATTAGGAAGAACAAAATTTCCGCAACCTCACCAACACCTTCAATAAGTTCAACCTTTGTTACGTATTCAATCGTTTTTTGTGTGTTAAGTGGAGTGTTAAGCTCTGGTGCATAAAAAATGTAGATTGTCCAAAGCAATGAACACAAAATCAAAGCCGTAGCCGCTTTGTTGACATGAATCTGATGTTCTGTAGCAATTGCCACATAGCCAAGAACAAACAGAATAATCATTAGTAAGACCATAAGACCTCCTTGAATTTTTTATTGTTTTTTACTCGTTATTTTTTAAATCTCTTTTGCAAACATACAAATTTTTAATGATAAAGTTAACAATTCCTAAAAATAATTATATCTTTGAGCATTTGAATGGAGACACATTTATGTAAGTTTTGTATGAATAGAAAAGCGACAGGGATTTTATTAGGACTTTCTGTGGTGGCAGGTGCCAACGCACAGTACGCACGTAACCAGGTTGAGCTTCAAATCAACGGTGGTGTACATTCTTTATTGTATGATGCATATTCATCTACATTGTCACATCAGTCAAATCTTGGCGGAGGAACATCTTTCAACTACCGTCATTTTTTCAACGACTATCTAGGTATTGGCACTGGTTTGGGTATATCTTTCTTCAACACTTACGGAAAGATAAGCTCATACGATGAAAAAATAGACCTTGGCGGAACAAAAGGTTACATCCTTGCTAACCACTTCCAAAGTTGGGAGGAAAAGCAGAAATATGCTCAACTTGAAATCCCTATCGGAGCATACTATCGCAACAATATTACATATAGTGTAGATTTCTTGGTAGGTGCCGGTATTAAAATCGGTCTCCCTGTCCGACATAAATTTGAAGTCACTGAAGGTAGTTTGTCTCGTTCAACTTACTATTTGGAATCTAATGAGTCTTTCCCTGAAAGCATTGACAAATCGCTTCTTGACTTTGAGGGCAAAATGACAACTAAGAAAGCCTATTGTTCTCTATTCCTTGATTTCGGTTTGACCAAATGGTTCACTTCCAAGCTTGGTGTCTACGGTGGTTTGTACGTCAACTACGGTTTGACTGATATCATTGACTCTCCATCTGATCAGAAGTTGTTCTCAGAAAATGGGGTTTACACAAACATGCTTGAGTGTGATCAGATCACAAAAGTAGCAAGCATCGCAGCCGGATTCAAAATGGCAGTGACTCTTCCTACCGACCGTGTCAAGAAGAAACATGAGATGCCTGAAAACAAGGAGATCCTATCAGAAGAACCAATGGTAGCTCCTGAAGTTAAGGAGGCTTTGATGGCCCGCGACAGCATCCATCACTTGCCAGACTCATTAATATATATACGTTACTCTCGTGAAGAGGTTGCAAAGGTTAAGAAATTGATCTCTGAGCTTGGAGTAATTGAAGATGTTACTGAAGAAAAAAAGGTGAAGTACAGAAATACTATCACTGCTTACGATACTTTGTCATCATTTGAAAAACTTGACATCACTTGGAATGAGCGCCGTCACCTTAAGTTTGCAGAATATGCTCTTAACGCTGAAGAGGCTATCAAGATGTTGAGCGAGGAGATGAGCTCAATGTTCTCATTCCCATTCAACGAGAGTGGATTCACTTCTACAGAAGATATGGAGGTGGCATTCGAAGACATTAAGGTTCTTCTTCGTTTGCAGCCTAACAAGGGTCTGTTGATTAAGGGTCACGCAGACAAGATGGAGATGGATTACAACGATGCAATCGGTATTGAACGTGCATTCTTCATCCGCGACATTCTTAAGGATAAGGGTACTGCTGCCGATCAGCTTGACGTCAAGGACATGAAGGACAAAGAGCCTGTAGATGTAAGTGGCACTGATGAGGGTAAGGCTAAGAACCGCCGCGTCACATTCTCGATTTACGAGGAAGAATAAATTTAGATTAACATATAAATAAAATGTGTCAGGAGCTAAACTCCTGACACTCTTATTTATAATAAGTATACACAATAATGAAAGAGAAATTGCAGGATTTAAAGAACAGACTTACGTATTATTTAATGCGTGGAGCTATAGCATTGTTTAGTTTACTTCCATTCTGCGTATTGTATTTCACTTCTGACATGCTTTACTATCTAGTAAGATATGTAGTGAGATACCGTAGAAAGGTGGTAGCAGAGAATCTTGCAAATTCATTCCCAGAAAAGAGCTTAGACGAGAGAAAAACCATAGAAAAGCAATTCTATCACCATTTCTGCGATATGCTTGTAGAATGGATAAAAACGTATAGAATGAGTTACGACGACATCCTTAAGCATGTGGAGTTTGAGAATCGTGATGCAATGGCAAACCTAATTAAAGAAGGTAGAAACATGATGTTTGCATCTTCACATAAAGGTAATTGGGAATGGATGCCTGCTCTTTATTGGCAGCTTGACTGTCCTAACCTTATTGGTGTAGAGGTTAACCGTCCAGCTAAAAATCCATACATCAACGCATTCCTAAAGAGTATCCGCAATCGTTTAGGTATGGAATTGGTTGATAAAAACGATATTATTCGTCCTCTTCTTAAGTATAGAAAAGGCGACAAAACCTTTGGTCTTGGTCTGCTTGCCGACCAAACTCCTAGCATAAAGAACATCGATTATTGGACAGAATTCCTTCACCAGGACACTCCTTTCCTATCAGGTCCTGAAAGAATGGCTAAAATGTTCAAATCTGCATATGTATATGCCGACGTCGTTCGCATTAAACGTGGGTACTATAAATACCGTCTGACTGTTCTTTCCGTCAACGTGGCAGAAGAGGAAGAATATGCCGTGACCGAAAGATACGCCCGTCTACTTGAAAAAAGCATTCAAGAATATCCTTCTGATTGGCTTTGGACTCACCGCAGATGGAAACATAAAAGAGAAAATGCTAAATGCTAAATACATATTAAATCAATAACGACTTAGTAACAGTCAAAACAAAAATTATGGCAATTGAGATCAACAAAGAGATGCAATTGGCTAAGAAGCTGATTGAGACAACCAATGAGAATGTTTTCCTAACTGGTAATGCCGGCACTGGCAAAACCACTTTTCTGAATCTGTTGAGGACACAGACAGCCAAACGTATGGTTGTGCTTGCCCCTACAGGTGTGGCAGCCATCAACGCAAAAGGCCAGACTATTCATTCGTTTTTTCAGCTTCCATTCACACCATTTCTGCCAGAATTTGGGAAAGAAAACGGTCAGATAAAAAAGGAGAAGATCAACATCTTCCGTACCATCGATCTTCTTGTCATAGACGAGATCAGTATGGTGCGTGCCGACTTATTGGATGCCATTGATGATCGTCTAAGAGAATACCGCAAACAGAAATATTTACCGTTTGGAGGAGTTCAATGCCTTTTCATCGGAGATTTACAACAGTTACCACCAGTTGTAAGAGATGAAGAATGGGCGATTATGCAGAAGCATTATGCCACTCCATTTTTCTTCAGCAGCAAGGCATTACAGCAATCTTCATACGTCACTATTGAGTTGAAGAAGATTTACCGTCAGGCTGATGAAAAATTCATTGGCATCCTAAATGAGGTGCGCAACAATCACCTATCAATGGAGTCGCTCAACGAGTTGAACAAGCATTATCTGCCAGAATATGAGCCTAAAGAAGGCGAAATCTTCCTTACTACCCACAACAGAATAGCTGATGCTTTCAACGAGAAAAAATTGAATGAGTTAGGTGAAACTTCCAATATTTACGATGCTATCATTAAAGACAGATTCCCAGAATCTATGTATCCAGTGGATCAGTCGCTTGAACTTAAGATTGGTGCTCAGGTGATGTTTACTCGCAACAACAGGGAAGCGAACTACTATAATGGCAAAATCGGAACCATCATAGACCTATCTGAGCATAAAATCACGGTGAAATGCAAGGAAGATGCCAATCCTATTGTGGCTGAACGTGAGACGTGGGAAAACACAGAGACACGAATTGATAAAGATACAAAGGAGCAATACGAAGATGTAGTAGGTACATTCTCACAATTTCCACTCCGTCTTGCATGGGCAATTACAATCCATAAAAGTCAAGGTCTAACTTTCGATAGAGCCATTATCGACGCGATGTCTTCATTCTCTCATGGACAGGTATATGTAGCATTGAGCCGATGCAAAAGTCTTGATGGAATGGTGCTAAAATCACCGATCAAATTGGAATCTATCATCACAGATTTGAATGTCACTCGCTATATGCAGTATGAAGGAGAGCGTGCCGCTAACATCGAAGAAGTGATGCCTCAACTTCAGAAGCGATACATGATAGTGCTTCTCAACGAGATGTTTGATTTCTCTGAATTGCAATCAGTGTTCGGACGTGTTTTCAACATGGCACAAATGGGCAATCCTTTATATAATTTGATGCCTAAACTTTGTGAACTAATCAGTTCAGAATTCTACTCAATGACGTCTGACATAAAGGATGTAGCTGATAGATTCAGGAATCAGTACACAGCTTTAGTTGACGCGGCTAAAGATATCTACACAGATGAACTTTTGCAACAACGTATTAAAGCCGCTGTAAATTATTTCCTTGGTAAACTTGCTGATATCGACATTGACATCTACAATGAAGATATTGAACTTGATAATCAATCCGTTCAAGATGGGTACAACACTCATACTGCCGAGTTCGTCAAACTTGTACGCATCAAGACAGCATTGCTTACTGCGTTTAAGGAGCAAGCATTCACTACAACTTCCTTCCTTGAGGCACGTGCGAAAGCCACTTTGGATATTGAGATGGGCAAGCTAGAGCGTACTAAAGCAGATATGACAGTAGTTGGCGTCGACCCTGTCCTACAATTCCGTCTTATCGAATGGAGATCTGCAAAGGCCGACGGAGGTCCTCTAGCCTACGTTATGAGCATGAAGACTCTACAGGAAATCGCAGCACGTCTTCCAAAAAGCACGGATGACATGAAGACAATTCCTGGCCTTGGAAGCAAGAGAATCACCAAATATGGCGATGAAATCGTGAATATTGTCCGCAAATTCATCGCAGACAAGAGAGATGACAAATTGACTGATGAAGAAAAAGAGTTGATGAACAAAGCAGCATCAAAGAAATCAAAATCTTCAAAATCCTCTAGCTCTTCAAAATCAGGTGAGCCAGACACATATGAGAAAACTTTGCTTCTGTTCAAAGAAGGAAAAACAGCACAAGAAATCTCCGACGAAAGAAATCTATCACTTGGCACTATTGAAAACCATCTCACAAAACTAGTGTACAACTGTGAGTTAAAGGCAGAAGATGTGGTGAAAGAATCACATCTCAATATGATAGACAAAGTGCTATCAAAGAAATCAAGTATTACAATTGATGAGTTGCGTAAAGAGGTTGAGGGAAGAGTATCGATGCCAATTGTCGACATCTATCACTTCTGGAAAAGTAAAGAGAAAAATAAAGCTGTACCTTACAGATTATCGGCAAACGAGCGTAGGAATTCAGTCAAAACATTCTTTGCGGATAATATGTCAATAACAGATATCGCAGTGCGATTGAAAGAGCCACCTACAATGATTGCCGACGATATTATTCAATTCGTAGAGAAGGATATGATTAAGGAAGAAGATGTGTTGAAGGAAAGTGAATATAAAAAATTGAAAAAGGTTTTTGATTCTCTTCCTGAAGACGCTTCATTCACTCAAAAAGAAGAGTCTGTCCCTCTATCCTACTCTCGTGAGAAAGTCAAAATTGCGAGAAGAAAATACCAAGAGGAAAATCAGTAGAGACGCGAGATCTCGCGTCTTTTATTGAAGACAATTTCGCATTCAGCATTACGCATTTAGCATTTCTTTAAGCATCTTCATCGTCTCATCCGTATTAGCTATGACAACACTATCCCATCCATATTGGATCGCCATATTAACATTGTCTTGGCTATCGTCAAAAAAGATGATATCCTTACCACTGAATCCGAATTTATCTTTGATGCTCTGCCCCACTGTCTCAAAAATCTGAGGCTCTGGTTTCTTAAGATGAAGTTCGTGAGAAAGGTATAATGCATCAAAATAATCATAAATATCTCTGCCTTCCACCTGACGGAAATGATTCTGCATCACATTGTCAATATGAGGCTGGTTGACGTTGCTTAGCATACACACCGTCTTTCCAAACTCATGGCGAAGGCGATAGATCATATTAAGCAAGTCGACGGGAGTCTCACCGATCATAGAATTCCATGCGTCGACGATATCTTTCCCAGAGATCTTCTTGCTCGACAAATTCACCAATTCATCGCAGAATTTCTCCACTGAGATAAGTCCATACTCTAAAGCTCCGAAAGGACCATTCTGTGAGCAGTTGCCAATCATTGCCTCGGGATTCTCTATTCCAAGTTGACGGAAATTCTCAATACACTCCTTGCGATACAAGCTTACAAGCACCATGCCAAGGTCGAAAACGAAGACTTTATGATCTGATATATTCATAGATTCAAAAATTTATGCAAATTTATAATTAACGTCACATTTTCGCAAATCGACATTTTTGATTACTTTTGTGAAAAATTTCGTAAAAAACTAAAAAGATTATATAAAATGGCACTTCAATGCGGTATTGTCGGCTTGCCAAACGTAGGTAAATCGACACTTTTCAACTGCTTGTCGAACGCAAAAGCACAGGCAGCAAACTTTCCATTCTGTACTATCGAACCTAACGTCGGCGTTATTACTGTGCCAGATGATCGTTTGGTGACTTTGGAAAACCTTGTTCACCCACAGCGTGTTGTCCCTACAACAGTTGAGATCGTAGATATCGCCGGATTGGTAAAGGGAGCCAGCAAGGGAGAAGGACTTGGAAACAAGTTTTTGGCAAATATCCGTGAGACAGACGCCATCCTACACGTATTACGTTGCTTCGACAATGAGAATGTAACTCACGTCGACGGAAGTGTAAATCCAGTTCGTGATAAAGAGATCATCGACACTGAGCTACAGCTTAAGGACCTTGAGACAGTAGAAAGCCGTTTGACAAAGTTAAAGAAGCAGGCTCAGACAGGTGGAGATAAGGCAGCAAAGGCAACTTGTGATGTGCTTGAGAAATATAGAGCCACATTGCTTGAGGGTAAATCAGCAAGAGCAACAGAGCTTACAAAGGAAGAGAAGGAGTTAGTAAAAGACCTATATCTTCTAACTACAAAACCAGTTATGTATGTTTGCAACGTAGACGAGGCAAGTGCAGTAACAGGTAATAAGTATACTGAGGCTGTTAAAGAGGCTATCAAGGACGAGAACGCAGAGATGCTAATCGTAGCAGCGGCTACAGAGGCTGACATCAACGAGCTTGAGACATTCGAGGAGCGTCAGGAGTTCCTTGAGGCAGCTGGTTTGAAAGAGTCAGGAGTTGTACGTTTGATCAAGTCAGCATACAAACTATTGGATCTACAAACATACTTCACAGCCGGAGTACAGGAGGTAAGAGCATGGACATTCATCCGTGGGTCAAAGGCACCACAGTGTGCAGGTATCATCCACTCAGACTTTGAGAAGGGATTCATTCGTGCTGAGGTTATCAAATACGACGATTTCGTAGCACTTGGTAGTGAGGCTGCATGTCGTGAGGCTGGTAAGATTTCAATCGAAGGAAAGGAATACGTTTGCCAGGACGGAGATTTGATGCACTTCAGATTTAATGTGTAAATATTTGTAGAGACGTGGGGGACCGCGTCTCTAATTTAAAAAGCATAAAAAGAGAGAAAAAATTTGGTTTTGAAACAAATATTCTCTACTTTTGTACACGATTTCAAAAACTGACTTTTATTAGTTGGTTTCGGGCCTATAGCTCAGTTGGTTAGAGCAACGGACTCATAACCCGTGGGTCACTGGTTCAAGCCCAGTTGGGCCCACCCACGAATTAAAGAGATGCAAGCAATTGCATCTCTTTTTCTATGTCAAATGCCCATCTTCTGCTATAAAAGCATGTTTATTGCAACACGAATGAAGATAAATTGTCCTAAAATTTAAAAAATGTTACAAAAAGGTATTTTTCTACATTGTTTGTTTGCGATAAGGACAAAAGACTATTATATTTGCAGAAAAGAACAAAAAAGGGTAGTATTAACATTTTAATGTAATAGTAACATGAAAAGACTAATTATTACTTTATGCACAGCGTTGATGGCGGCTGTTTCATTTGCTGCTGCTGGTATAAAGTTCGATGAGATAGTACACAACTTTGGCACATTTGATGAGTCAAAAGGCAAGGTAACTTGCGAGTTCAAGTTCACTAACACAGGTGATTCGCCATTGGTACTACAGGAAGTAAAAGCTAGTTGTGGCTGCACAACTCCAGAGTGGACAAAGACTCCAATTGCTCCAGGCAAGACAGGTATTGTTAAGGCAACTTACAACGCTACAGGTCGTCCAGGTGCATTCAACAAGACAATCACAGTCAAGTCTAACGCTGGTGAGACAAAACTTACTATCAAGGGTGAGGTTTCTAACGGAAAGAGTGCTCCAGCAGGAGAAGACTTATAAGAGTATGTATATAATAGATTAAACACAAGAAGGGGTTCATGATTGTTCATGAATCCCTTCTATTTTTTTGATACTATCTAATAACCCTGGTATTAATATCGCATTTGACCCCAATGAGGATTGTTAAGGGCGGAACGCCCTAACCCACCCATAAACGCGAGCCCGCAGGGCGAGCGGATATAAATCAACCACAGAGGCTCAGAGCTCTCAGAGAAAGACTGTGTCTTTTTTTGAGAAAAAGAGATAGATATCGGTCAACAGATAGAAAAGAGCTATTTTTATTGACTATACTCAACAAAAAAGTAGAGGGTGTATCAAAACTCAATTTATCAAAAATCAAACTATCAAAATGTAAGTTGATTTTTAAATTCTACAAAAATATAGCCGTTTCAGAGACTTAACTGTAATTTTTAAGCTCAGAAACGGCTTCGTTCATATAAAAAGT
>JAZUGF010000043.1:0-31306 GCA_045641065.1 Paludibacteraceae bacterium
CCTTACCCTCTTCTTTTTTGGTGCAATATTTAGTTATAAACTGTCCATTATCCTTTGCCCATTTGTAATTTTCCCAAGTGAAATCTTACTTAGGCTCGGTCTCTCCCCATGCAAAATAATCTCCGTATTCGGTTGGTTTAGTTGCCCCAACATTACAGGTCGCCCATAATCTTCCGCTTGGTAATTCAAGGTCTACGTAATCATGTTCACGCACATTTCCGCTTACTGTCTGTGCATAACATTCAAATTCGCATGTAATTAAAAGGACTACCAATGAACAAAATACCTTTTTCATATTGTTTTGATAATATTCTTGCTACAAAAATACAACAGAACAAATATTTATCCAAATTGAATTTAAAATAGTTGCGTTCGACATGAATTTATCACGCCGAACGCATTCTCTTCTCTAAGCTCTAAGCTTTAAGCTCTTTTCTCTAAGCTCTAAGCTCTTTTCTCATCTCTTCTCGCAAACAATCCAGCCAAGATTGTTCCTGATATAGAATGCCAAGCACATGAGATAGCACAAGGCACGATGCTCAATGGATTAGTAGCCATAAAGAATGTTGACGACAACACAGTGGCAAGGCCAGCATTCTGCATTCCAATCTCAATTGAAACGGTACGCTTCTTTGCTGTCGAGAATTTGAACAATGTGCCGACAGTATAGCCTAAGATATATCCTAATGTGTTGTGGCAGAATACCACTGTGCAAGTCAACGCTAACAATTCAAAGCCACCATTGATAATGTGTGGATGTACGGCTGAAATCACTCCACCTACGATGCAAGCCAAACCAATTACTGATAACAATGGCATCGTTTTCTTTGTCTCCTCAAATTTCTCATTTCCACCGTAGAAATGGTTAACAGCAAAACCAATTGCAACTGGAAGAATTGTAACGTAGAGAATATTCAGGAACATGCTTGGAGCATCCACGTCGACACGCTCTCCTGCCAACATAAGTACAAGGAATGGTGTAGCGACGGGAGCCAATAACGTGCTGACAGTAGTCATACCAACAGAAAAAGCAACGTCGCCTTTACATAGATAACTCATGATATTGGAAGAAACTCCACCTGGGCAGCATCCAACAAGGATGATTCCAATCGCAAGCTGATTATCCAAACCAAAGAGTCTGCAAAGAGTGTATGCCACCAAAGGCATAACTGTAAACTGTGCGCATGTTCCGATCAAAATATCCACCGGACGCGACAGAAGAATCTTGAAATCATTCAACGACAGAGTCAATCCCATCGTCAACATGATGAATCCAAGAATCAAAGTTTGAGTCAAGCCGTGAACCCAAGTGAACAAATCTGGCACGAAAATAGTGATGATGGCAATCAAAATGATGAATGCCGAAGTATGTTTCGTCATGAAACTGACGAATGAATTGAAAGCTGAATTTTTCATTTAAGATAACCTTTCTATTTCACTGCAAAGTTACAGAAAACTTTCAATATAGTCATCAAGTATGTATAAATGTCAATGAGGCAAAGGCAGAAGAAAAAACTCCCAGCCAATAATGGTTGGGAGTTATCTCTTGATCGTTTAATCTAGGAATTCATCCTCTTTAGTGATTTCTTCGATTACTTTGCCGCATTCACAACACTTATATTTTCCAGTTTCGGTATCTCTAGAAATTTGAGAATCAGTCGTTCCTCCGTACCATTTTCTAATGAGTCGGGATAAAGGAGATGAGAAAGCAGCACCGAACGAACTTCCACAAATATCTCCCAAAGATATAAAATTACCTTTCAATGCTCCTTCTTGTTCACAATCAGTTTCCTTATTACAATAAGGGCAGAATACCTTTTTATTCATACGTATTGTATCTTTTTCTAATTTTTGTTAATCTAGAAATCCATCATCTGAATCTGTGTTAAAATTGCCACAGTTACAGCATTTATAAACATTCTTAGCAACATACTTAGGAACAATACGTCTAAAATTGAACAACGACCAAGTACCAATAGTTGTTGTTCCACAAGACTCAACAACCTCTGTTTCGACGTGCTCCGTTTCTCGACCACATTTACTACAATATAAAACCTTACTCATAAATTTATTTATTTCTACCTGTCCATAAACCTCCTAGGGATCCAACAAGTACTGAGATTAGAATAAAACCTACAATACGAGCGAAAATAACAATATATTTATACATAGAAGGCAAACCTTCTTCAAATTCGATAATTTTTACTTCATCTCCGAAATCTATGGTAGGCACATATTGAATTAGGCTTTGACCTACAACATTCATTGTGTTGTCTGCGACATTGTATTGAGTGTAACTATCTAACACATAGGAATTCAACAGACAATATCCAAGGAATACTAGTACGACAGCTAAAGCCAATCTAAAACTACTCAATCCATAATCGGTTAATTCATTCCAAGATATGTTTGCCCAGTATGACAAATTCTTTTTATATTGATTTTTCCGTAACAATCTAATTTTATTTCTTAGTCTCCAAATTTTATTGGCTTCCTCAAAATCATCCTGCTTATTAATCAACTGATCCTGACAGTTTCTCAGAAAATTAATAGTACCGGATTCAATTGTTGTCTTCTGTTTTTTTTGATATGTTTCTATTTTCTTCTTTGGTAATACTTTAATATCCTTGCTAGATAAGAGACCAGAAACAAATTCAAAGTTAGGCATTGTCTTTTCCATTCTGATATTATCGAACTGACTTCCTTCAAGTTTTAGTCTTATATTAGAAGTTCCTGTTTGAGAATAGCAGAACTCGTCACATTTAGAATTTTCAAGATTGAATACTACATGACAGTTTCCACAGATGTCAGATATAGACAGAACACCACCAATTTGTATATTTGACATATCATACTGTACAGTGCCATTTCCATCAATAAGGTTGAAATGGGTATTTATGAGATTCAGATTATTACCTATCGAAGCACTATGCATTACTACCCCATTATTCTCATTCACTATTTCTGAATTTTGAAGTTTTAATTCAACATCAGGAACTTCAATGCCATACTGGTTGTTCTCACTACAAAACGTTCCATTTACATTTAGACTATTTAAATCAAATCTTTTTAATTGGAAATATGAATTTTCATATATCATAGTACCACATGTAGACTCTGAAAGACAGATATATTTACTGTGAAGTTCGCTACCAATAATTTCAAAAGAGTTTCCTAATGTTGATGATCTAAATGTTATAACCTCTTCTGCCTCAATATAATTTGATTTATATAAGAAAAATAAGTTTTCTCCTACATTCACCAAAGAATAGAGGTTCTTATCTGCCGTCTTTATAGTTGTATAATTTCCAACAGTTCGTACATATTCAAAATTAGTATCAAGATTTAATTTAGGATGAGCAAATTTAGATTTAGCAAAGTCTTCAACGCTTTCTTCTTGATTGCTCTTTATAATTCTATTCAATCGTGTTCCTGTCAATTTGATATTTCCATTTTCGCTATTCATATTCATTTTTTCCATGAATAGTCTTTTCACAGAAATAGTACACGCTTTTATCAAAAATTCTTTATTCAAGTGACATGTAGAAAAATACAGATTACATTTTGGAGCAATGATTTTGACATTTTCTAGAATAAAACCGACAAGGTGGATGGTAGTATCAGCCAAACTGATACCTCCTAACATAGCAGAGTCTTTTATAATAACCGTATTTGCTATATCAGCAGAACCAATGCTTAGTGCATAATCATTCTCAAATTGACTTTCATGACGAAACAAACAGTTACTGAACATTATATTTCCATCGCAACGGATGCCGTCCAAATATACTTGTCCAATAAACTCACAATCTTCAAAATATAATTCCTGACCAATATAAGACCCGAAAGATTGACTTTTTTTGCCAAATATTATGTCGTTTTCAAATTTGCATTTCTTAAATTTAAGTCTTTGTTCAACTCTACAAAATTGTAATAAAACGTTTCCTTTGAATAGACAATGGTCATACTCTAACACTTCAGAAATTTGTTTATCTCTTAAATCTAAATTTTGTATAGTCTTAATCATTTGGGAAGTTAGTAAAATTTCTAATTTATCCTGTCATGTATTTGTTTAAGAGGTCAGATATGTCAAAAAACTTCTTTTATCAATGCCTCAATATTTAGACATCACAATATTATCGTTTTTTTGCAAAAATTTGCATATTAAGAGCATAAAAGTGATTCCGAACAGGCAAAAAAAGAATGACCAGGTACTAAATCCTAGTCATTCTCTTACAAATTAATTATCTACTTACTGAAACTCATGTAGAATCAAATATTTCTTTTCCATCTGTTGATTGATATCCATCTCATTTTCTTAAAAATAGACGTAGTCTTTCTCTGAGAGATCATAATCTCTGTGTTTTATTTATATGCGCTCGCCTTCGGCTCGTGCTTGGTGTGTGGCAAGGGCGTTCCTTCCTTTGCAATCCTCGTCACAGGAGTGCAGTCAAAAGCTCAATACTAACATAAATTTATTTGTAATAGGCATAGAATGGGGTTAAATGAAATCGTCGTGAAAATCAACTAAATTAGACTGACATTCTTTCGAAAAAATTCACTAAATTTGTATCGTTAAAAGTTTAGTCGTTTTGATTAGACACAGTACTAACAAAAAACAGCAAAAATCATGGCAAAATTTATCGATTTGCGATGCGATTTCGGGTTCAAATACTGTATGTCAGACCCGATTATCATGAAGTCTTTCCTCAACGCAATTTTAGATGGAGACGAGGAGAAAATCACAAGAGTCAAGTTTCAAAATGTTGAAAAAACAGCATCTCATAGAAAAAGAAGAGGAGTAGTCTTCGATATGCATTGTACAACCAACAAAGGTGACACTATACTTATTGAGATGCAGAATTCTTGTCAGAAGTATTTCAAAACAAGAGCCAATTTCTATGTCTACAAACTAATGGACAGCAAACTCAAAAGAGGAGTAGCGTGGAGGAATCTGAAAAAGGATATTTCCAAGGTTATCGGCATTTTCATCATGGGTAAAAGCATGGATGGATTAGACAAAACAATCACACGCACAGCAGAATGTGATTTAGATACCGGCAAGATGTTTTGGGATCGACATCGAAAATATTTTGTATCTTTGCCCAAGTTTAAGTTGGATACCACCAATATCACAACGAAAGACATTTGGTTAGATTTCTTCAAAAATTTAGGACACATGGAAAATATCGACCCATCAGTTTATGAACGAGCAGACGCAGGACTCCTTCGTTTAATCGAAAAAGCAAAGATCGGTGCCCTTTCCGAAGATGAACAAAGGACCTATGAGGCCAGCATGAAAGAACTTGAAGATGAAGGATTCTCAGAAGATTATGTCTTTGAACAAGGAGAAAAAAAAGGAATCGAAATCGGAGAGCACAACAAATCCATTCAGATTGCAAGCGACATGAAGAAGAAAGGCTTTGATTTTGTTTTAATCAATGAATTGACAGGTGTCTCTCTTGAAGAAATAGAAAATCTATAAGCAGATTCATAAGGCACAATCTCGTGTTTCTACAAAATAAATCGTTCCACAATTGGAATTTTATTATTCCCAGTTGTGGAACGATTTTCTTCTCAAGTAATAGTAACCCGTAATTTTACTTTATCCTTTTCTCAACACATTGATATGCAACAACACTGAATAATGCTATAAAAACCAAACAAACCACCGTCATCAATAGAGCACTCATCTCCCCACCCCACAATCTCAATGCAAAATTGAAGCCGACGGCATGAAGCAAGTAAACGGAATAGCTATAGTTTCCGACCAGTGTGATTGGTTTCCATGCCACACTCAAACGGTTGAAGCCGATGAATAGTAGTGTGCCGACGCAGTAAGTGAAGAAGTAGCGATACCACGTCTCCTGATGCTCAGTCGCAAAATTATATGCAAGCAAAGTGATTGGAACCAACGCAATGATAAACACAGCGTAAAGAATATTCAATCTTTTTCGTGAGAAAGCCCCGTCGTCGCACATTCTTGTGAAATAGCCTAAGAGCGACGTGATTGCAAGCAACGGAAGTGCTACAGGTAATTTGACATGGGCATAACCACGTGCAGCAGCCATTAGTAGTGTAGCTGCGACGGTAGTGGCGAATAGTCCCGTCACCACATTTTCATTATCCAATCGTTTTCTGAAGACGGTGAACATACCGCAAATCAACAGTTCAATAGGCAATGTCCAGTAGCAACCGAGTATATCCTGCTGACGGAAGAACATCTGCAACATAGTGAAATTCGCAGCGATTGCCTTCCATGAGAATGTATCTTTCAAAATATGGATTCCTTCAGCAGAGAAGACTGTGCCAAGGAATACTATAGCACATATGATAGAAAACCAATATGTAGGATAAAGTCGTTTGCAACGGCCCCTCCAGAAATCCTTAGGAGACTTCTTTTTGACGCTCACCACGAAGTAGCCACAAAGGAAGAAGAAAATGCTCACACCTATTTTTCCCGCGTCGAGGATATCTGTCGTCATGAAACTGCAAAACGAATTTTCCACACCATAAACCTCCTGTATAGCGAGCCACAGATGACAGAACACCACCAATAGTGCACCGACACCTCTCAACGATTGAGCCCACTCCAATTTTTTCTTCTCTGCCATAAATAAAATGCTAAATGCTAAATGCAAAATTATAAAAAAAGAGCGATGATTTCTCACCGCTCTATTAAGAATTGAATGTAATCAAAAATTAGCGTGCTGCCATACGGAATGATACCGGCAAATTGAACTTTGTACGAACAGCATGGCCCTGCATCTGACCAGGAGTCCAAGATGGCATCATCTTAACTACACGTACAGCCTCAGCGTCAAGTCTCTCGTGGACACCGCTAAGAACCTCTACCTGCTCAATTGAACCGTCCTTGTTTACAACAAATGATACGATAACACGACCCTGAATACCATTCTCTGCACAAACAGAAGGATACTTGATATTATCTCTCAAGAACTTCATCATAGCGGCGGTTCCACCTGGGAAAGCAGGCTGAACTTCAGCACGAACATGAATAATATCCTCACCCTCAACAGTCTCTGGCTCAGCTACAACAGGTGCAAATGTTTCTTCAATACCTGGATCAACTGGTGCAATTTCTACATCCGGGACATTAGGATTATCAGTAGCAATAATGTTTGGAGCTATTATACGAGGTGGTGCAGCAACAGCTGGAGCTGGAGGAGTAAGTGGTTTCTGTATCGTAATCGGCATCAACACATCTACATCTTCCCAGTTAGTATCTACAACCGGATCATGTTTCTTCACCTCTATAGTAGACCACTCAAATGTTATAAATAAGAATCCCAATGCAACAACTAGTCCCATCAAAAGGAAATCATGCGTCTTGTTCTCCAAGCTCGCACTTGATACTTTTTTAGTTTCCATACGCATTAAATTTTAGTAGGTTAATACTCAATTATTATATCTAACTCACAGGCTAAAGTAGTGTTTTTTTTATTCCATCAAACTTTTCATCAAATATTTAACAGTAAAATGCGTAAAAAAGCTGATTTTTTACGTTTACAAGGACGAAAATGGCCGAAAAATGGAGATTTCATCAAAATTCGCATTGAATTGTGATGTTGCTAAAGATGTCGTAAAGCATTGTTTTTTAAGAGAATATAAAAAGGTCAGGTTTATTCAGGAAGCTTCTTCGATACAAAAATTTAATGCAATTATATACGAGTTGTCCCACACACACTTTTCCTTTATACGCTCGGCCTACGGCCTCGCATTGGAGGAGGGGCAAGGGCGTTCCGCCCTTTGCAATCCTCATTTTGGACAACTGCGATATAATCTCCAAATTTAATGCATCACACTTCCCCCCTTTAGGGGGATCAAGGGGGCTTGACACAAAAAAAGAGCGATGATTACTCATCGCTCTTTTCATATCTTGAATACTAATAATTAGCTTGCAAGACGGAAGAACACAGGAAGCTGGAACTTTGAACGTACCTTTCTACCCTGCTGCTCACCTGGAGACCATGCTGGCATAGACTTAACCACACGTACAGCCTCAGCGTCAAGCTTCTCGTGTACGCCACGGATAACCTCTACATTCTGGATTGTACCATCCTTGTTAACGACGAATGATACGATTACACGTCCCTGGATACCTGACTCCTGACATGCTGCTGGATACTTGATATTCTTTGACAAGTATTCCATCATTGCCTTCTGTCCACCTGGGAATGAAGGAGCTTTCTCCACACGCATGAAGATTTCCTCCTCTTCTACCTCTTCTGGGCCATCGTTAACTGGAGCTGTCTCAACAACTGCCTCACCAGTTTCCTCTGAAGACTTGATATCTACGTCCTTTGTCTCTACTGTATTCTCTACCACCTTAATCTCTGGTGCTACTACTGGTGGTGGAGCAGCAGCTGCAGGTGGTGGTGGTGGAACATCCTTCTGGATAGTTACCTCCATCATCTCCTCCTCTTCGAAGATGGCCTGAGCATCACTTGTATCAATCTTCTTAACGTCTGTTGTAGTCCATTCGAAGATGATAAAAAGGAAGCCCAAAGCAACAACTAGTCCCATTAGAAGAAAGTCGTGCGACTTATTCTCTAGACTAGCGCTAGCGGATTTTTTTACTTCCATTTCTATTTATAAATTTCGTTAATATTCTACGCTTTATACAAAGTCACGAGCAAAAATAATGAATTATTTGCTTTTTTGCTCATTTTCGCCAAAGTTTTTTTAACAATCGGCAACAAATCACAAATAATTCATTTCATGCCCGCCAACGTCAAAGTAAACGTTAACATCAATCTACATTATTATTCGTCTTTGAGTAGCGTAGCATCTGCTCTGCATAGCCCTCTTTGTAGTCTACCTTCACATCGACTACCTTGCCATCCTTCTCAACCAACTCGTATGTTGGGTTGATGAAGCCCTTGTATGGAGAGATGTTTAGTTTAGCATATCTGTCCTTGATCTCCTTGTGTAGTTCTGGATCAATGTTGACGGCATAATTCTCAACCAACTTTCTTGCTGCTTCGAAATCGCCCTCCGACTTGATTCGCTGAATCTCAGCAAGTAGGTTGCCGAACAATGTTCTTAGCTTATCATAATCGTTGATCTTGACGTATGTCTTGCCATCTCTCTTCTCCAATTCCACTACCTTGTCTGCAGCTCCCTTCTCGTATACCCAGTGTGCAATCAACGCACGGTTACGCATGTGAGCCTCCTCAATCTGATCGCCAAGGTTGATGCGGACAAGCTGTGTCATCAAACCGTTCATTAGGTAAGTGTAGTATTCTGCTTTGTAAGCGTCTGCAGATGGAAGCAAACCTAGCTCTACCATCTTTGGATCAGCAGCGTAGTAAAGTCCGAACAAGTCTGCTCTGGCTTCCTCTACCGTCGCACCGTATGCCTTTAATGCATCCTGACTTACACCTGGCAACAACTGTCCACTACCATGACCTAAACACTCGTGCAAATCTGTGTGGATATTGTCAGTGATGTAACCATACTTCTCGATCATCTCCCTGTCGGCTGCACAATCCACGAATTCCTCCTTGAAACCGTTGCCTTTGGCTGCCTGATCGTATGCGTATGTGATATTTTCAATTGTCACAGACTTAGATCCGTAAGTTTCGCGAATCCAGTTGGCATTAGGAAGGTTGATTCCGATTGGAGTGGCAGGATAACAGTCGCCAGCCAAGATAGCAGTTGTGATAACCTTTGCAGTCACACCCTTGCACTCCTTCTTCTTAAATCTTGCGTCGACGGGGGAATTATCCTCAAACCATTGAGCGTTATCACTCAACACCTCTGTACGCTTTGTAGCTTTCTCATTTTTGAAGTTGACGATTGACTCCCAACTTGCCTTCAAACCAAGTGGATCTCCGTAAGTCTCAATGAAACCGTTGACGAAATCAACCTTAGAAGTTGAATCTGCCACCCATGCAATGCTATACTCATCAAACTTCTTCAAATCTCCAGTGTTGTAGAACTCAATCAAAAGTTCAATCACCTTCATCTGACGATCATTCTCAGCGTAAGGAAGAGCATCCTTCAAATGTCCGACAATCTTGTCGATTGCCTTACCGTACATGCCTCCCGACTTCCAAACCTTCTCCACTAGTTTACCAGCCTCCTTAGTAAGCAATGAATTCAAACCGTATGATATTGGCGACTTATCAGTAGTGTCACGCATAGCATCGTAGAAATTCTCAACCTCAGCCTGAGTAACGCCATCATAATAATGGTTTGCTGAAGTAGCGATCAAATCCTGACCGTCAGCCTGGTTGACACGTTTTGCATAAACTGCAGGGTTGAACATCACGTCGATAATCTGAGCTTTCTTCTCGGCAAGTGAGTTGCCAGCCACGTTTGCAAGCAATTGCGTCAACTTATCATCTCCCAATTTCTCAAGACAAGAATTGAAGAAATCCTTTGAGAAATCAGGCAAGAATTTATCGCATGAATAGTGGTGGTGAATACCGTTTGAGAACCAGACACGCTTCAAATACTTCTCCAATGCCTCAAACTCAGATGCATTATCAGCACCGATCTTATCAGTGTAGATAGCCTCCAACGTGCGACGAATAGGCAAATTGAATTTGCAATTCTGGTCAAAAAGGATATCACGTCCCTCTTCCGCAGCAAGAGAAAGATGATAGATTAGCAACTTCTGGTTCAAAGAAAGTGTCTCGAACTCAGGCACCTGATAACGCAATATCTGAAGATCGTAGAATTTCTCCACGTCGTATTTGAAATTCATTTCCATATCTGATTTCATTTCTGAATTATTTTGAGTCTCTGTATTCCCGCATGCTGACAATGCAGCCGACGCGAGGATACCAAATATTAGTTTTTTCATTAGTCTTTATTTCTTACATCAACATTATCGTTGTAAAACCACTTGCCTTCGTGAAGATTATAGGTGTCGTAAGTGAAATCCGGACCATAATACGAAGGAATATCGGTGAACATCATGCTTTCTGGAACAAGATGGTCAAATACAATCATCTTAGCAGCGTCATCATAATTCAACGCAATCTTACCCTCTGCATTGTACTGGAAGATGTGACGACTCCATGTCTGTCTACCCTTCTTCTTAAACACCTGTTTTCCAAAAGATGGTCTGCCCGACTTATCAAGACGAAGGACTTCAATCAATTTATAATGAGTGATCGACGAGAGTCCAGCCCAGCCAAGCATCACATAATAATCATCGCGACGGTACTTCACATGAGCTATCTTATAGTATAGAGCACCATACCAATTTTGGCGAGTGATTCGTTCTGTAGGCTGAGGCAAGAAAGGAGTTTTTCTGATATTGAAAGCCTCAACACGATTTCCTTTTCTCAACTTTGCTTGAGAGATTGAACCATAATGATAGCTTTTGTCAGACAACTGGAAAGCCCACGAATAGATACACACCTTATTATCATCAGAAACCACACGTCCCATTTCAGGATAATTGAAAGATGGTGCGAATGTTTTAGACTTTTTCAAATTGTCAATTAATATCTTTTCCGCCTTCTTGCTTAAAGAAATTTTCTGAGCATCTGCGACGGTATCGCTTTTTAGTGAGGCAAAAATCTCCTGTAGATTATCCTGAGCAAAAGCAGTCTGGCTTAGGAATGTCAGCAGTAGAATGTTTATAATTTTACAAATCAAGTTCTTCATATCCATATTTCAACTGTTATTTTCATCTGAAAAATGCAGATTCGTAGGGGCAGGTTTCAAACCTGCCCATTTGTATGACGGGTGGGTTTGAAACCCACCCCTACAGATCATACCAATTCTTAGATTAATAAATTAACGTAAAAAGGCGGACCGTGAAGTCCACCTTTTATATCAATAGAGCATTTCTGCAAAAATTATCGCTTGATAACAAGGCGACGAACAGAAGTCTCACCTGCGCACTCAACAATCACCTGATAGTCACCAGGAGCCAACTCCTTAACGTTCATGTTGACCTTTCCTTCAACAGGAAGCTGCTGAATAGCCTCAGCTACGACCTTACCTGAACGAGCAACGATAGATATGTTAGCTCTTGAACCAGTCTTGTCATCAATGTTAACATCAAAGTTGAACATTGTTGGGTTTGGAGATAGAGAAACGTTGTCTCTCCAGTGAATGCTACCAGTTGCGTAGCTGTATACAAATGGAATACCGTAATCAACATTCCAGTTTCCACTTTGATCCTGAGTACGGATATACAATGTGTGGTTACCCTCTCTCATTGAACCAGTGTTGATCTGGAATCCAACATTTGATCCGAATACAGAAGCTGCCTTAGCATTTCCTTCACCTGGATCCTTATCAATATAGAACTCAGCACGCTTCATCTGACCCACGATTGGAAGATAAACGTATGGAGTGCTGAACTCAGATGTCCATCTGTGGTCATTAGTCAAAGCTCTTGAATACAATTCGTGGAAACCATGCTTCATCTTTGACAAGTCAGACTCGTTGATTACGATTGCTGCTGTAGCGTCAATTGAAGTTTCAACAAACTTACCTTTTCCTAGACCTGGATCCTCATCAAAGAAATACTCAGAACCTACAATCTCAGCACTTTTCTCAAACATTGTAACAGGGATAGCGACACAGTGAGACCAACCATCGTAGTTCTTACCTCTTACATATAGAGTATGGAAACCATTGTTTAGATTTCTTACTCTTGCCTTGAACTTGATTGTTCCATTAGTTGTGACACCAGCCTTGAAGCCCTTGCCAAAACCAGGATCCTCATCAAAGAAATACTCTGTTGTGATAACCTCTGCAAAAGCACTTGACATTGCAATTGCTATGGCATATATAGATGCAAATATCTTTTTCATGATTATTTCTCCATTTTATATCTGATTGTAACCTCAAGGCCTACGCTCTGGTTTGCCTCGTTTGCAGCAACATAACTCTCGATTACAGGAGTATCCTGCAAACCGCTTGTTACGTATGGCATAGCACCACCGTAAGCACCAACTTGGTCGCCATCCGACGCCATGTCAAAAAGCTTACTTGTCTCCTTAATCTTATAATTGCTGTCTAATGAGAAATCAGGATTAGTCATCTCTGAACGGAAATCACCATTGTAGTTGTTCAAGAACGAGCAAGTGTTTGTTCTTGACTTCTTAAGATCGTAGTTCATGACATTCTCAATCAATGTACAGAATCTTAGGTTGTAAACACCACCAAATCTGTTGAACTTTCCGAATGTGTTGCGCTCAATACGAGATCTTTCCATACTGCTGACAACACCGCAGATAATATTGTTTGAAATATTGACGTTCTGTGGAGTTCCGTTACCCTGAATATTACCTACGATAAAATTCTGACGGATAATGCAACCGTTGACTGTATCTGCAACCTCAACTGCTGTCTGAGAACCAGCCAAGATCTGACATTTCTGAATTGTACACTCATTTCCAAACACCTCAACATTGTTTAGAACCAATCCGGAAATTGTAACCTTGTTGCTATAAATACGAAGTGGACTTGCAATAAAGCTCTCGCCTGTTGTGTAGTCTACCACTTTGTTTTCCTTATACAAATAACCTGGACCAACAATAGTTATTGGCTTTGTGATTTTGATTGGATCAAATCCATACGCGTCACCCGGACCATATTCTGTACCAGAAGCCTCTAGAAAAATCGTGTCGCCTGCGGCACAGTCCATCAAAGCATTCTCAAGTGTACCGTATTCTGCGTGCACCTCTGGAGCGTTGCAAACTCTCTTTATTCTTGCATGCGACGCCATCGATAGCAAGAAGGACCCAACTATTAATAATACTAATTTCTTCATTACTATATTTTTCGTTTTGCCAATATATAATGCAAATTTGTATAAAAAATGTCAATTTTCTATATAATTCAGCAAGAATATATTAACAATTCTAACATTTATTTGATTTTATTCAAAATAATAGCCCAATACAACAAAAAAAGTAATCATTACTGCAACAATTGCATAGATTATTCCTGTGCTTATCACATAATCAAGTCGTATTTTGCTTTTATTCAATTGGTAAATCATCGCAATAGCCAGTGAAGCAACTGGAATTAAGAAGTAATTGATGGCACTTGTCGAAAGGTACGCTGTCGACTCAAATGCCACTTTGCCAAAGCAAACAACTGCCAATACCGCAACCACATAACATACTACCTTAGCGACTGTATGTCCGTAGACTATCGGAAGTGTATGACATTCCATCTCTCTTTCTCCCTTCTCCTCTATCATCGCTCTAATAATGTCGACGTTGATTGTCCACATCGCAAGCAACAAACCAAACATTCCAGCTTTTGATAGTATCTCTTTCAAGAACGCAGACAACGCTGCCATTTGCTCTTGTCCAAGCTGCAATGCGGCCTCATGCATCAACATAAACCAGTTGTCGTACATGCAGACAATAACAGGAATCATTGCCACCGCGATAGCAAGCAATATACTTCCCCACCATGTACGCTTGTAACTTGATGAGTAAAACCACAAAATTCCGATAACTGCAACAAAGACAAAGAAATAATCTAATGCCGACGCGATGTAACTCAGTATTCCTGCAAATAAAACAGCAAGTCCAGTGACACCAACATATAAATTGAAGATGGTATCACGAGAAACAAACAAATCTACATTTCGTGTGATTGGTCGGTTGATTCGGTCAATCTTGACATCAAAATAGTCGTTGACAAAGAATCCTCCCAATGTGATAAACACAGTTGCCAAAACGCATAATGTCAACGGCAATGTGCCCATCTGCAACTCTCCATCCGCATGCTTGATCATCGGCTCTACTATGCTGAAATGAGTCACAAGCTGTATGGCTGCCACAAGAAATAGTAGCGGTAGACGTGTGAATCTTATGATATTAGTCAGTGTCTTCATTTTAGAACAAATCTTTTACAATATTGTAAACCATATACGCAAGATAGATGCTGACAAGCACTCCTCCTTCCCAACGCTCCACCTTCTTGTCTGTGATACAGAAGATATAAGCAAGGATGCAAACACCCATGTTGATTCCACAGTCTATCAAAGTGGCGTTTAGATTCGCGTCGCCAATAGCAATAGGTGAAATCAGACCGGAAATACCTAGAATACATAGGATGTTGAAGATGTTGGAACCAATCACATTTCCCATAGCCATGTCATTCTCTCCTTTCTTCGCTGCAGTGATTGAAGTGACAAGTTCAGGCAATGATGTTCCAATGGCACAGATTGTGAAACCGATTAATTTTTCACTCATTCCGATTGAACTTCCAAGATATTTAGCAGACTCCACAACCAAATCACCTCCCAAAACGATGGCTACTGCTCCTCCAATGATCCAAAGTGCAACTTTCCAAGCTACAAATTCTTTCTCATCATCGTCATCTGCAACATCCTCAGGATGTTTTTTTGTATCAACGATAGTCCAAATGATATATCCAACCAAGCATGAGAATAATATTCCTGCCTCAATTCGGCTGACATTAGCGTCCGACATTAAGAATACAGACAACAATGCCATCGCAGCAATCGACACCGGATAATCGCGTTTCAACAATGTTTTTGTGACTGGTATTGGAGTGATAATTGAACATACTCCAAGCACAACCATCAAGTTGAAGAAATTGGACCCCAACACGTTACCAATAGCCAACGAGTTTGAACCAGTCGTTGCTGCAGTGATACTAACTGCCAACTCTGGTGCACTTGTACCTAGTGCACAAATAGTCAAACCAATAATAAATGACGGAATATTGAATTTTTTCGCTAAACTAGATGCTCCGTCTACAAAAAATTCAGCTCCTTTAATAAGGATAACAAAACCTACTAACAGCAGGGCGATTTTCATAATTATAATTCCCATATTACCAACCAAATGCTACTTTATCATCCATCCATTTGCCTTGTGCCTTCATAACCTGCTCAATCACGTCGCGTCCGCAACCCTCTCCCGCCTTTCTGTCTGACACATAGCAACTTATTGCTTTAATCTCTGGGGCTGCGTCTGCAGGACAACAAGGGAAACCACACTCCCTCATGACTTCATAATCAGGAATGTCATCACCCATATACATCACATTTTCAGCCGACAGATTATTCTTTTCAAGAAAATCGTGAAAATCCTTGATCTTCACTGCAGATGCCATGTAAACGTCCTTGATTCCCAAGCCTACAAATCTCTTTCTCACAGCCTCAGTCTTGCCTCCTGTGATGATAGCAAGAGTATAGTTTTTCTTCACTGCATACTGCATCGCATAACCATCTTTGATATTCACCATACGCATAGGCTCTCCACTTGGATGAAGAGGCACAGTAGTGGCGGATAAAACTCCGTCAACATCAAAAACAAATGCCTTTATTTTATCAAGATTCTCTTTGAAATTCATCTCTATATGTTTGTATGTTTTGGCTTACAAGACGGTATATTTCCAACTCTATTTCATTTCCGTCAGCCATAAGTCCTTTTTCCTGTTTGCTCATCACCACTTCGTCGCCTCTTACCGCTGGACCTGTTTGTGCTGCGACGGGATGTACCTCCATCACCTTCTGAGCAGTCTCCTGAATCAACGGAATCAGGATCTCAAACGGCAATCCGTTCTTCTCCATAAGTCGGTTGGCAATCGCATACATGTGGTTTGCAAAATTACTTGCGAACACCGCAGCAGGATGTAAAGCGTTGCGCTGCTTGGTTGTGGCATCATAACATCTGTCGGAAACAGTTGCAACAAATGCTCTCAATTTTTCCAAAGTCGACGGTAGGGTAGACTCGATCAAAAATGGGGTATGCGACAAATCAACAGTTCTCTGCTTGGAAAAACTCTGCACTGGATAAACCACTCCACAGTTTGGAAAGACGGAAGCAAGTCCATCTTCACCACCCATAGCCAACGCTCCAGCTGTATGAACAACAATCTTATCTGCGACGTTGATGTTAAAATCAACAAAATGATTTTTCAATGCCTTCCACACACTCAATTGCACAGAATCCTTGACGCTGCAGACGTAGATGTCAGCATTCACGTCGACATCTTTAATATCAGTGCAGTATCCACACGACAATTTCTCGGCCAACGACTTAGCATTATCAGCAGTTGGGCTATACACCTGCACCACCTCATTCGACGTCGATCTATTCAACGCCTGCGACAAATGCGTCGCCACATTTCCGCTTCCGAGAAAAACGATTTTCATTTTCGTCTTCGTTTTCGTCTTCGTCTTCGTCTTCGTCTTCGTCTTCGTTTTCGTTTTCGTCTTCGTTAAAACTTCCCCTTGTGGATACGATCCAATTTCAATTTAGACTGATCGAATGGAGCCTTCTCCTCACCCTTGTAACCAAGAGCGATAACACACTCTGCACGCAATCCGTCAGGGATATTTAGCAACGATTTCAACACATTCTCTGTTGTCTCACCGTCGTTATTCTTTCTGTTTCTAACCTGCACCCAGCAAGAACCGATATTTAGACTCTCTGCCATAAGCTGGATATATGAAGCCGCGATTGAAGCATCCTCAACCCACACGTCGCTCTTCTCCTCCTCTGCAAGCACTACGATTGCCATCTTAGCACCTGAGACGAAAGCACTACCCATCTGACGTGACTCTGAGATAGCTTGAAGATCATTCGCGTCTTCTACAACAACGAAATGCCAAGGAGTGCATCTTTTTGAAGACGGTGCCATAAGAGCTGCCTTCAAAATCAAATCAAGTTTCTCCTGCTCAATAGGCTGGTCTGTAAACTTACGAGTGCTTCTTCTCTCTGTTATAATATCGATTAACTCTTTCATATTCAATTCAAATTTAATTTATTCGGCGACCATTGGCCCGTTCATCAATTCATATCTTACCTGAAAATCCTTATGGGCGGTTGTTGCGTTGATAAGGTAAGTCTGTGCATTAGCAATGAATGTAGACTTGATCATCTCCAACTCAATTGACTGCTCCTCTGACAACGAATCTGCAGTAGCCAACTCAACGTAACGATCATAACCGTTGTTCATGAAATTGTCAGAATACAAATCCACATAATCTACCACACTATTGATCAACGAAGAATCCTCACGGAAAGGTCCGATCACTACCAATGTGTTTTTAACAATCTTGAAATTAGCAATCATGCTTGCCACTTCTGTTGTGTCGTTAGATTGGATTTTTGCATCAAGCTTAGTTGTCTCGTGGACTACATTATTAAAAATGTCATTCACCTGAGTATAGTAGTCGGCTGGAATGTCAGTACAAGAAATCATTCCCAACGCAGCCACACCTGACAATATAAGATGTTGGATTTTCATAGGCTATATAATAAAAAAGACCTGCAATACAGAAATCTGAATTGCAGGTCATACAAGTTTTAGAATTCTGCCGAACGTGGTGTTCTAGGGAACGGAATCACGTCGCGGATATTTGTCATACCAGTTACGAATAGCAGCAAACGCTCGAATCCAAGTCCGAATCCTGAATGAGGACATGAACCGAATTTACGAGTATCAAGATACCACCACATATCCTTCATAGGAATGTTTAGCTCCTGGATTCTTGTTAGCAACTTATCGTAGTCAGCCTCACGCTCAGAACCACCGATGATCTCACCGATAGTAGGGAACAATACGTCCATAGCGCGAACTGTCTTACCATCCTCATTCTGCTTCATGTAGAATGCCTTGATCTCCTTAGGGTAGTCAGTCAAGATAACTGGATTCTTGAAGTGCTCCTCAACCAAGAAACGCTCGTGCTCAGAAGCAAGGTCGCAACCCCAGTATACAGGGAACTCGAACTTCTTACCTTTAGCTACAGCCTCCTCAAGAATCTTGATACCCTCAGTGTAAGGTAGACGAGTGAAAGGAGCCTTCAACACGCTCTGCAATCTTTCGATCAAGCCCTTGTCGATCATCTGGTTCAAGAATGCTAGATCATCTTGACAGTTGTCAAGAGCCCACTGTACACAATACTTGATGAACTCCTCAGCCAAATCCATGTTGTCCTCGATATCGTTGAATGCAACCTCTGGTTCGATCATCCAGAACTCAGCCAAGTGGCGTGGAGTGTTTGAATTCTCAGCACGGAAAGTAGGGCCGAAAGTATAAATTGAACCTAGAGCAGTAGCGGCAAGCTCACCCTCAAGCTGACCAGACACGGTCAAACTTGCCATCTTACCGAAGAAATCATCATCGTAAATGATGCTACCGTTCTCGTCTTTCTTCAAATCGTAAAGATTCTTTGTTGTTACCTGGAACATCTGTCCTGCACCCTCACAGTCTGAAGCTGTGATGATTGGAGTGTGGAAATAGAAGAATCCTTTATCGTGGAAGAACTTGTGGATAGCGATCGCCATGTTGTGACGGATACGGAACACTGCTCCAAATGTGTTTGTACGAGGACGAAGGTGAGCGATCTCACGCAAGAACTCCATCGAACAACCCTTCTTCTGCAATGGGTATTCATTAACGTCAGCCTTACCGTAGATTTCAATGCTCTTTGCAAGCACCTCTACTGTCTGGCCTGCACCCTGTGACTGAACCAATGTTCCGACACAGCTGATACATGCACCTGTAGTAACATCCTTCAAGATGTCCTCGCTGATAGAACCAGCGTCTACAACAAGCTGAATATTCTTGATTGTTGAACCATCATTCAAAGCGATGAAGCTTACATTCTTATTGCCACGCTTTGTACGAACCCAACCCTTTACGTTAATTTCAGATCCGTAGTTTGTCAACCCTAAGGCGTCGACTATTTTAGTTCTCTTTATGCCCATAATGTAATTGTCATTTAATGTCTACAAAAGTACATGATTTTTGCGTATATGCAAAATATATTAAAAGGTAAATTCATTACCATCATTGCCTAAAAAAGTATTTTCAAAAATTGCTTTCGCTTCTTCCAAAAACATGTTTCTATCTCTATATCTTGCCGAAAAATGTCCGATCACAAGTTTCTTCACTTCAGCAAGCGATGCGATTTTTGCAGCATCAGAAGCAGTGGAATGCATTGTCTGTTTGGCTCTCACCTTGTCTTTATCAAGGAATGTCGATTCATGGAAAAGAAGATCCACACCTTTGATTATATCTATTGTCTTCTCGTTGTATGCAGTGTCAGAAAGATATGCGAAACTTTTCTGAGGCGACGGAGGAAGCGTCAAAACATTGTTTGGAACGACGGTGCCGTCGGGAGTCACGTAATCCTCACCAGCAAGAATGAATTTGTACTGTTCAATCGGAATATTGTAAAATTTAGCTTTATCAGCTTTCAAATGTCGACGGTGAGGTTTCTCACAGAACAAGAATCCTGACGTCGGAATAGAATGTTTCAATGGAATTGAGACCACCTCAATTTTGTCATTTTCGTATATAACATCACTAGAGAAAGGAGAATAAGTCTCAAACACCACTTTGAAATGAAGATAATTGCAGAAAAAATCAAGTTGAGGACGCAAAGCCTCCTCCAATCCTTTATGGGAATGGATAGTAATATCGCTACGTCTGCCTAGTAAGTCAAGTGTTGAGATGAGACCGATCAATCCGAAGCAGTGGTCGCCATGTAAATGAGAGATGAAAATATGATTCATCCTAGAATGGTTGACACAGTAATGACGAAGAGCCTGTTGGGCATTCTCACCGCAGTCAATAAGAAACGTCTTTGAATTCATATCCAAAGCATAGGCAGATTGGTTCATCTTCAGTGATGGTAAAGCAGCACAAGAACCTAGTATTTTAAGTGAATTATCTTCCATCAGAATTGAAATAAAAAGAGGCACACCTTACGATGTGCCTCCTATTAGTATAGCTTCAAAACTTATTCTTACTTAGAGAAAAGCTCGATTTCCACACGACGGTTCTTAGCACGACCTGCAAGTGTAGAGTTAGAAGCAACTGGGTTAGCTGAGCCATAACCCTGTGACTGGATGTTAGCAGCAGAAACTCCCTTGTTGATCAAGTAGTTCTTAACTGAAGCTGCACGATCCTTAGACAACTGAAGGTTCTTAGCTGCGTTACCTGAGTTATCAGTGTAACCCTTAAGAGTTACAGACCACTCTGGGTGAGACTTAAGCAACATTGCTAGACCGTCTAGAGAAGAGTAAGAAGACTGCTTGATGATAGCCTTTGCTGACTCGAACTCAAGCTGAGCGAATGCAGTCTTGATGATCTCGTCCTCCTCCTTAGTTGGAACATAACGAACTGGCTCACGAGTAGCTCTGATATGAGAATCAAGAGAATCCTGAGTGAACTTGATCTGCTGCTGTAGCTTGTTGATAGCAACGTTCTGGTTAACGATCTGCTCCTCAAGCTTAGCTGTAAGCTCCTCACACTGACGCTTCTGCTCCTCAAGAACTGGAGTCAAATCAGGAACCTCACACTTAGGTGCGTAATCTACCCAAGCGATGTTACGGATGTTACGATCACCACCGAACTTGTAACGTACCTCAAGGTTAGCACCGAAAGTTAGACGGCCACCATCAGGGTAGCACTGACGCAAACGGTAGATAGCTGTTCCCTCAAGACCGATACCGAAGTACTTGCTTACATTGTACTCGATCTGACCAGCACCATAAACACCAAGAACGAACTTAGAGTCATCCTTCTCTACATTAGCATATCCTTCTGCATCCTTCCAAGTACCGATAGTTCCAACCAAACCTGGGTTAACGTAGAAGTTAAGCTTCTGTAGACCCATGCTTCTGTATGGAGCAACGATATTAGACAAATTGAATGAAGAGTGAAGAATGATGTCGTGGTTTGCTCCATCATAAGTCTCCTGGTTGTTCATTGCGTACATGTACTGCAAGCCAAGACCCCAACGAGGGTTGAATGTAGCCTCAGTAAAGATACCGAACTGACCGTTGATTGTTCCACTTAGAGTACGATCTGCCTCTGCGATTGGTGCGTGTCTCAAGTAGTTGATACCACCCTTAAGTCCTAGTGACCAGTGGCAAATACCCTTTGCTGTAGCTGTATCTGCAGTAGCCTCCTCCTGAGCGAATGCGTTGCAAGCAAGTGTTGCAGCTGCTGCTAAAGCTAAAAATTTCTTTGACATTTTTTATAAGTTAAAATTAGACATTATTTACTTTCCTAACTGGCTCTTCAATGCTGCCAACTGCTCGATATCTCCAAGAGTTGTCTTCTCCAAAGTAGTTGCTGCTGTAGCCTCTGCCTTCTTTGTAGACTTCTTCTTCTTGAAATCCTTCTTCTCCTCAGAAGCACCCTCTTCGAATGTTCTGCTGTGAGAAACGATGATTCTCTTAGACTCCTTGTTGAACTCAAGAACCTTGAATGCAAGTTTCTCTTCAACCTTAGCTACTGAACCATCCTCCTTAGTCAAGTGCTTTGGAGTACAGAAACCTTCAACACCGTAAGGCAACATAACGATTGCACCCTTGTCTACGATCTCTGTGATTGTTCCCTCGTGTACTGAACCCTCTGTGAAGATTGTCTCAAATACATCCCAAGGATTATCCTCAAGCTGCTTGTGACCTAGGCTCAAACGACGGTTCTCCTTGTCGATCTCCAATACCTGAACCTCGATATCTGCACCGATAGTTGTGAACTCTGATGGGTGCTTTACCTTCTTTGTCCAAGATAGGTCAGAGATGTGGATCAAACCATCAACTCCCTCCTCGATCTCAACAAATACACCGAAGTTAGTGAAGTTACGAACCTTTGCAGTGTGCTTTGTACCTACTGCGTACTTAGTGTCGATTGCCTCCCAAGGATCTGCCTTAAGCTGCTTTACACCTAGGCTCATCTTTCTCTGCTCACGATCCAATGTCAATACTACAGCCTCAACTGTATCACCTACTGACAAGAAATCCTGTGCGCTTCTCAAGTGCTGGCTCCATGACATCTCTGATACGTGGATTAGACCCTCAACACCTGGAGCGATCTCTACGAATGCACCGTAATCAGTCATAACAACTACCTTACCCTGTACCTTGTCGCCAACCTTCAAGTCTGACTTCAAGCCATCCCATGGATGAGGAGTAAGCTGCTTCAAACCTAGAGCGATTCTCTTCTTGTCGTTATCAAAATCAAGGATAACAACATTGATCTTCTGATCTAGCTCAACAACCTCCTTAGGATCGTTTACACGGCCCCATGAAAGGTCTGTGATGTGGATAAGACCATCTACGCCACCAAGATCGATGAATACACCGTATGATGTGATGTTCTTAACTGTTCCCTCAAGAACCTGACCCTTCTCCAACTTAGAGATGATCTGAGACTTCTGCTGCTCAAGCTCAGCCTCGATAAGAGCCTTGTGAGAAACTACTACGTTCTTGAACTCGTGGTTGATCTTGACAACCTTGAATTCCATTGTCTTGCCTACGAATACATCGTAATCGCGGATAGGCTTAACGTCAATCTGAGAACCTGGCAAGAATGCCTCGATGCCGAATACGTCAACGATCATACCACCCTTAGTTCTGCACTTGATATATCCCTTGATAATCTCGTCCTTCTCCAAAGCCTCGTTAACACGATCCCAAGAACGTGCAGCACGCGCCTTGCGGTGAGAAAGATTCAACTGACCTTTCTTGTCCTCCTGGTTTTCAATGTAAACCTCAACCTCGTCACCAATCTTCAAATCTGGATTGTAACGGAATTCGTTAGTAGAAACGATACCATCTGACTTTCCACCTACGTTCACTACGACCTCTCTCTTGTTCAAAGAGATTACCTTACCAATTACAACCTCGTTGTCCTTGATAGAGTTAAGAGTCTGGTCGTACTTTGACTCTTGCTCCTGACGAGCTGCTGCTGACAAGCTCTCGCCATTCTTGTAGCCTTCCCAATCGAAATCCTCAACAGGAGCTACATTCTTTGTTAAATCACTCATTTTTTAAATTATACAATTAGTCGTTAGACATTATATATAGTAATATCGGTGCAAAATTACAATTTATTTTCTACAATTCAATATAAACCTATATTTTTTTGGTTTCACATAATGCATTGTTGATAAATTGTGTCTTATTTCCACAAAAAATCATCTTCAAGCTATGCATTGCTCGAGTACATGCAATATAGAGCAGACTTCTGTCCATTTCATCATTGTAATTTGGCTTTGTGACGTCCGGAATAACAACCTCATCAAACTCCAATCCTTTTGCCATGTGCGGTGTCGTGATCACGATTCCATTGGTAAACGCCTGACATCCGCTCACTAGCAATGTCGCTCTTTTCTGCAAATCTCCTAACTTGTCAAAAAAGGCAATTGCGTCTTTCTCTAATTTAAATATGTATGCTGTTGATGTAGGATTATTAATATCCGCTGCGGCTATCATATCTATCATCAACTGATTTTCAGCTTCCTTACTTGAGACTTCTACCAATTGCGGCATTTCTGTGTGTCGCTCCACCACCTCTATTTCCGAATTGCCAGAAATGCTCTTCGCCAACTCTGTGATTTCGTAGCCGGAACGATAACTCTTGTTAAGCTTCATTATCTCGGCCTTGTACAACGCCTTGCGAATGTCATCTGCAGTTGTTGAGCTATACGGATTGACATTCTGAGCAGCATCTCCTAAAATAGTCTTCTTGCAAGGGAAAATCTTGGAAATCAATCTATACTGGACTGGCGAATAGTCCTGCATTTCATCTACAAGCAGATGTTTTACTTTGCTCTTTGTCTTCAATCCTTCAAGCGAAATCTTAAGATAGATAAGAGGTGCGACGTCGGCATACTCCATCTTCTTATCTTTCGTCTTCTTCAAGTATTCTGGCTTTCCAAGCCATTCAAACATCTCTTTATACACCGCAGCATCGGATCCAAGATGAAGCATCTTTTTCAAATCAGCTCGAATTTTTCGCATCTCTTCTGTAGTGAGCACTCGACGGAATGATATATTAAACTCATTCTTGATGTCGTTAGCAATAAGATCCAGACGCTGACGAATCGGCAATCTGTCATGTGAATGGAATCTCTCAAGTATCCACTCTTTTGCGACGGGAATGATTCCAACTACGATATCCTCCGGTTGGAAACTTGTATTTTCAAGATGCACAAGATATTTATCCAACAGTTGTACAAATTCAAATGTGGCCTTGAATTTTGTGCGCTCTATTGTTGCTGCATTCTTATTTTCAAGTAGATCATTCACCTGCTCAAAAAATGTCTGGAATTTAACCTTGCCTTCCAACATCTCAGAAAGTAGTTCTTCCATTCCACACTCCTTGATTGTCTCCTCTCCAAGCTCCGGCAACACATTTGAAATATAGTCGGCAAATACTTTGTTAGGAGAAATAATCAAAATATCATCAGACGTTATCTGTCCTTTAAACCTATATAATATGTATGCGACTCTGTGTAGAGCGATGGAAGTTTTTCCAGAACCTGCAACGCCCTGGATTATAAGATTGAGCGATTCTTCATCACGTATGATTGCATTCTGTTCTCGCTGGATAGTGGCGACGATATTCTTCATTCGCTCATCCGACGTGGTGCTCAACTCCTTCTGCAACAACTCATCATCTATATTGATGCTGTTTTGAATCATGAACTCCATGATTGAATTGCGGATTCTAAACTGACGCTTGAATTCAATCGTGCCATCAATTCTACCACTAGGAGATTCGTAATATGCTTTGCCAAAATCAAAGTCATAAAACATTGTAGAAATTGGAGCTCGCCAATCGTAGATCAAGTTCTTCCTGTTTTTGGAATCATATAAAGAGTGAATGCCTACATACAAAGGCATGGATTCTTCATCCCCGTCCGCACGAAAATCTATTCTACCGAAATACGGCACAAGTTTCATTCTTTTCAAACGACGTTTCGTATTATCCATTTCCTCAGCGCTCATTGCCGCCTGAGTCACGAAATTTCGCGTCGCACTTTTTTCCGCACGGTCAAGTTCAGATAGATTCTCCCACAAATACTCCTTGAACGCCTTCATGTCTTTCACCTGCTGGTGAATAAAGGCATCAATACCCAGAATCATCTCATCAATAAATTCCAGCACCGACGTTAAATACTGTCGTTCATCAGCCTCAGTTGGGTTAAGCATAGTCGCAAAAATTATAAATTGTCTAAATTCTATTACAAAATTAGACATTCAAACACAATCACAAAAAAGCAATGATAAAAAAAGAGCACCTAATTCTAATTAAGCACTCAAATTTATAATCATTCCTCCGACTGACGTCTCTCAATACCGTTTTCCTTGTTGACTCTGTCAATAAACGAAGTCACCTCAGACAAACCGTTTGCGAATTTCTCAAAATCCTCCTTGTAAAGGAAAATCTTATGCTTCTCAAACGAAACCTGAGACTCATCATCACCCACTTTCTTCTTACTCTCAGTGATAGCAAGGAACAACTCGCCTCTACGATTCTTCTTTACATCAAAATAGTAGATTCTCTTTCCGGCCTTCACTGCTTTGGAAAAAACAATTTCTAAATCGTTTTTGTCCTTGAAATCCTTATTTTCTTCCATATCATAAAATATCTAATGCAAAATTAAACCATTGTAAAAACAACCAAAACTATATGAATATTTTTTTTATTTCATTTGTGAAAAAATGTAAAAATATAAGGTTTTGTCGTGGAAAAGGGAACTTTCATATCAAAAATCGACACAAAAAAGAATGAAAATTCAAAAATTGGAAACAAGCAGAATACTATTAACATGAAAATATACTTTTGAACAAGAGTTAAATTTGGACAGAAAGAACCAATTTATAACATTCAGGAATAGGTCTCTGTCTATCCTGGATGCATGTATAAGGATACTGTCACAAGATTCTATCCATCCGTACATAGACACAAAAAAAGCCTGATGTCATTGACATCAGGCTTTTTATTTCGAATAAAGCTTTTATTTACTTTACCTTAGCTACAACAGCCTTGAAAGCTTCTGGCTGGTTCATAGCCAAATCTGCTAGCACCTTACGGTTCATCTCGATACCTGCCTTGTGGATAGCACCCATAAGCTTTGAGTATGAAAGACCCTCTAGTCTTGCAGCAGCGTTAATTCTCTGGATCCATAGGCCACGGAAGTTACGCTTCTTGTTCTTACGATCACGGTAAGCGTAAGTCAAACCCTTCTCCCAAGTGTTCTTAGCTACTGTCCAAACGTTCTTTCTAGCTCCGTAGTAACCTCTTGTAAGCTTTAGAATTCTCTTTCTCTTTGCTCTTGAAGCAACGTGATTGACTGATCTTGGCATTTTTTTTAGTTTTGTGAGTAATAGCGTCTCAATATGAGAACTTTATGGCTATCATCTCTGTTTAATAAATTAAAAATTTTTGTTTTAAGACAAATATTCTTAGTTCACCTGATAACTCAGACTTATCTAAGATTTAGCAAATCTCTTACTTCCTTCTGGTCACAAGATGCTACGATTGCATCGTGAGTTAGATTAAGCTTCTGCTTCTTTGTCTTCTTTGTCAAAATGTGACGCTTGTAAGCGTGCTTTCTTTTGATCTTTCCTGTTCCGGTAAGAAGAAATCTTTTTTTGGCACCGGAATTAGTCTTAACTTTTGGCATTTTTTTAATTTTTAATTAACCTTTATACCTAGTATTTTACTTGGCCTTTTTCTTAGGAGAAAGTGTGATAATCATTCTCTTTCCTTCAAGCAAAGGCATCTGATCTACCTTTCCATACTCCTCCAAGTCGTTAGCAAAGCGAAGCAACAATACTTCACCCTGCTCCTTGAATAGGATAGAGCGTCCCTTGAAGAATACGAATGCCTTGATCTTGGCTCCCTCTTTCAAGAACTCAATAGCGTGGCGAAGTTTGAACTCATAGTCGTGATCATCAGTCTGAGGACCGAATCTAATCTCTTTGACTACAACTTTCACCTGCTTTGACTTCAATTCCTTCTCACGCTTCTTCTGCTGATATAGGAATTTCTGATAATCAATAACTTTACAAACAGGTGGCTCTGCATTCGGTGAAATCTCAACTAGGTCAAGCTCCAATTCGTCAGCAATCTGAAGTGCTCTCTCCAATGAGAAAACTCCCTGCTCTACGTTGTCGCCCACCAAACGAACTTCTCTTGCGCGAATTTCTTCATTTATCTTGTGAGCCTGCTCTTTCTGAGAACCCTTTGAATCTTTAGAGTCCTTCTGAGCTGGTGCTGGTCTGTTGCCCGCAGCTGAATCAGCTGGTTTTGGCTTTTTGTTAAATGGTTGAGTTGCGATAGCAATATCCTCCTTAAATAGTTATTAATTATCTAGTTATACTCTTGAATTTTAGAATTCACTCAACATTTGAGCTACTTCCGCATTCAAATTCTCGGCAAATGTAGTAAATTTAATTGAACCTTTATCACCTTCGCCCTGTTTTCTTACAGAAACTTCATCATTTTCTGCTTCCTTCTCTCCTACAATCAACATGTAAGGGATGTGCTTAAGCTCATTGTCACGGATCTTTCTACCGATTTTCTCGTTTCTATCGTCTACAATAGCTCTAACATCTTTTGTATCCAAGTATGCCTGAACCTTCTTTGCGTAGTCGTTGTACTTCTCGCTGATTGGAAGGATTGCTACCTGGTCTGGAGTCAACCACAATGGGAACTTACCTGCAGTGTGCTCAATCAATACGGCTACGAATCTCTCCATAGATCCGAATGGTGCACGGTGGATCATTACTGGACGGTGCTTCTGGTTATCCTCACCTACATACTCAAGACCAAATCTCTCTGGCAAGTTGTAGTCTACCTGGATTGTACCAAGCTGCCAACGACGTCCTAGTGCATCCTTAACCATGAAGTCAAGCTTAGGTCCGTAGAATGCTGCCTCACCGTACTCTACGCGTGCTGGCATTCCCTTCTCCTTACAAGCCTCGATGATAGCCTGCTCTGCCTTTGCCCAGTTCTCCTCTGTACCTACATATTTAGTAGTGTTGTTAGGATCTCTCAACGAAATCTGAGCCTCGAAATTCTTGAAATCCAAAGCCTTGAAGATGATTGCGATAATATCCATAACACGCATGAACTCCTCCTTAACCTGGTCTGGACGTACGAACAAGTGTGCATCATCCTGTGTAAATGAACGTACACGTGTCAATCCGTGAAGCTCACCGCTCTGCTCATATCTATATACAGTACCGAACTCTGCAAGACGCAAAGGTAGGTCACGGTATGAACGAGGCTGATACTTGAAGATCATACAGTGGTGAGGACAGTTCATTGGCTTAAGCAAGTAGATCTCGCCCTCCTCTGGAGTCTGGATTGGCTGGAATGAATCCTTACCGTAGTGATCCCAGTGTCCTGAAGTTACGTATAGCTCCTTGTTTCCGATATGTGGAGTCATTACCTGCTGGTAACCGAATCTCTTCTGGATCTTCTTCAACATCTCCTCAAGACGCAAGCGTAGTGCTGTACCCTTTGGAAGCCACATTGGAAGTCCCTTACCAACCATATCAGTGAACATGAACAACTCCATCTCCTTACCAATCTTTCTGTGGTCGCGCTTCTTAGCCTCTTCCAAAAGCTCAAGATACTCATCAAGCATCTTCTTCTTAGGGAATGTAATAGCGTATAGACGAGTAAGCTGCTTTCTCTTCTCGTCGCCTCTCCAGTAAGCTCCTGCAAGTGAAGTGATCTTAACTGCCTTGATTGGAGACACATCTTTCAAGTGTGGTCCACGGCAAAGGTCTGTGAAGCTTCCCTGCTCATATAGAGTGATCTTACCGTCTTCAAGCTCGCTGATAAGCTCTGTCTTATATACTTCGCCTCTCTGCTCGAACATCTTCAATGCGTCTGCCTTTGAGATGTCGACGCGAGTAAGCGTCTGCTTTGTTGCTACGATTTCCAACATCTTCTTCTCGATAGCGGCGAAATCAGACTCCTTCAATGTGACATCACCGAAGTCGATGTCGTAGTAGAATCCGTTCTCGATAGCTGGACCGATACCGAATTTTGCGTTCGGATAAAGCATCTGGATAGCCTGTGCCATCAAGTGGGCAGATGTATGCCAAAATGTGTGCTTACCCTCTTCGTCTTCAAATTTGAACAACTTGATTTCTGCATCCTCGTTGATTGCACGATTCAAGTCTCTTGTCTCTCCGTTTACGCTGATTGCCAACACGTCCTGTGCTAGGCGTGAAGAAATGCTCTCTGCAATCTGGTAACCTGTGACGCCGTTCTCATACTCACGAACGGATCCGTCTGGGAATGTAATTTTAATCATCTTTTTCTCTACTTACAAATGTAGTCTTTTTAAAACGTGGCAAAGATAATCTTTGTGTGGCGAACTTACAATTAGTTTTTGCAATTTTTGATTCTAAGGCTGATCATATGCCCGTGTAGACGCGAATTATCACGTCTACATATATAAATGAATCACTCCTTTATTTATCACTTCAAGAATTTGATTGACTTAGGTCCATCGAAATCATATCCTCCTACAGTCACATTCTCTTCTGAATTATCAATAACGACGTCAAGGAGACTACATGATTCAAATGCACTTCCAAGAGAAGTCACACTTGATGGAATATCAATGCCTAATAAACTTGAACATCCGCCAAAAGCATTATCACCGATAGAAATAACACTCGACGGGATTGTAATATTAGTTAAGTTTACACAACCTTCAAAAGCGCCATCACCTATCTCAGTAACAGTAGAAGGTAGCACTACTATTCCATTTGTCGACAAAGGAACAAATATCACTTTTGATTTATTCTTATCATACAGAATTCCATCTAAAGATGAAAAGTAAGAATTTTTAGGATCAACGTCTATTCTTGCCAAACTAGTACATCCTGCAAATACATCTCTTCCAATACTCTTCACTTTCGAAGGGATATTTATATATGACAACGAATCACAATCTTTGAAGGCCATCTCCTCTATTGTAGTCAAACTTGAAGGTAATTTAATACTCTTCAATCCTTTACACATTTGAAATGCTCGTTCTCCTATAGAGTCAACCTTTGAAGGTATTTTTATATCATTTAACTTTCTACAATCTCCAAATGCGTTTTCTTCAATTTTTGTAATAGATGATGGTAATTTTAGACCTATAGGTCAAATTTTATATTTCAAATTTGAAACAAAAACATCACTTTTTGTGACAAAAGAATTTATATCATCACTCAGTTTCTTTGAAAAAATAGGCATACTTAATATAAAAGAGACTGCCAACATTAAAATTTTCTTATTCATATCTTATGATAAATAATTTATATATTGTTAAGTCATTACAAATTTATAATTATAACTTACCAGTTGTATCAGACAATTTAAAACGAAAAAGGAGTCGGTCATTTCTGATCGACTCCTGAAAGCGGCGGCTACCTACTCTCCCGAAATTCAGTACCATCGGCGATAGCGAGCTTAACTTCTCTGTTCGGAATGGGAAGAGGTGGGACCTCGCTGCCATAACCACCTAAATGCTTCATATGACTTTTGACTA
>JAZUGF010000044.1:0-27054 GCA_045641065.1 Paludibacteraceae bacterium
TACATCTGGTGGTACAACAATAAAAGAATCAAACTTAGATTAAACGGTATGAGCCCGGTTCAATACCGAGCCCATACTTTATAAATTTTATTTTTTTAATGTCCAACTTTTGGGGTGCACCTCAACATGCCCCGTCTCTACAAAAACGCAAACCTCGCGTCTATATATTAGCAAATTACCTTCAGTCTAATTTCGCATTCAGCATTCATCATTTCGCATTCTCCATGATTCCTGCCAAAAGCATCACAAATGGTCCACCCCAGTTGATAGCCACCTCATTTGTAGAATAGCTGCAGATCTCATCGTTGTATGCTCTTGCTGGGAACTCACGAGTTGGGTACTCGCTCTTCGGATGATCATAGTTATAGACGTAAGTGTCACAATCTCTGATGGCATCGAGTGTTGGTCCACCTGCAAGCAATCCTGGCACTGGCACTGTGATGCCGTCACCTGTGCTTCGACGGTCGTGGATGAACATCGGAGATTTCTTTCCGAAACCAGTCACGAAGCAATAACCTGTAGCATTTCGTCCGACGATATATTCTGTAATCTCCTGTGCTGCCTTCAAATACTTCTTATCTCCTGTATGCTTGTACTGAAGTAGGAAAATACTTCCTGCGTTAGATAGACATCCGTTGCTACCCCACTCAAACTTGAACAATGGGAAACGTCCTACACTTGTCTCCATACGGTTATAAAGAAGGTCAACCAACTTTGTAAAATGAGCCTCTGTCTTTGCCTTCAACTCTCCTGTCACCATGCCCTTATCAACACCAGTGATCAACGACATCAATGCGAACGACGCTGGCACCTGCCATGTTGGGACATCATACTTGAAAGTATCTATCGCAACCAAGTCGATATACTTGTCTTCCTTTGTAGAAAGGTAAAGTTCAGTGTTTGCCCAGAAACGGAACTGCTGAGGATATCTTGCAGAGTATGAACCAGTACCGATTGAATCTGGATTATGGAAAATGATTCCAGGATTCTTCTCAGCCCACTCGTAGGCCTGCTTTGCATAACGCATTGCCTTCTCTGAGAAATCAGGATAGTCTGGATTATTTTTGTAAAGACGCGATGCCTTCGCCATGATGGCAGCAAAACCATAATTAGTGGCTGTGCTCTTACCAATCATATATCTCTGAACATCTGTCTTCTCAGGCAACACCATCGGAACAAATCTCTTAGTTGTAACCTTGTGAGCAACACAACCGTCGACAGTATCAATTAATGTAAGCATCCACTTTAGGTTGTACATAGCCTCATCAAGCACGTCTGGAGTGTTGTTAGTGCTCTCTGGAATCTCCATGTCAAAATTCTTATAGAACTTAGAGTATACCTCAGCACCCATAAGCATCGACTCCAACGCGATAGCCGAGTTGATTGTGTATTTGCCATAATCACCCGCGTCGTACCAACCACCAGGAGAAGCAACTACTGAACCTGCCTTTCGTCCTGCACTCTCAGCAGATGGGTGGACAATCACATTCACATCTGGATGACCAGCCTTGTGAGCGTAACTCTGACCATGGAAGTTAGAGAACTCCTCTGTGCAGTCGATACCACAACGCCACAAGTAGAAAGTCTTGTGAGCCCAAAGAGTAAGATCATCGTATGCCTTAGGAGAAATTGAGAAAGGATAAGATTTTGTTCCACCTACCTTAATATAGTATTCACCTGATTTATCGAAAGACGAGAAATCTGCCCACTGCAAATCCTCACCACTCATATCCCAATATGCCTTAGGAGTAAGTTTACCCTGGAAACAAACCTTACCAGTAGCAGCGTCGCACAAATCAAAAGATTCTGCCTTACCGTCAGGCACGACCATTGCCTTCTTATCTGAATTTGGAGTGTAGCCTAATTGAGAAACGTGGATTTTTGCATCTCCCTTTGCCATGCAATTGAATGCAGACAAAGCGAACGCAAATCCAACACATACAAAATTTTTATACTTCTTCATATAAATTTGTTTAACTCACCGACAAAAATAGATACTTTTATAGATAAATACAAAGATTTTGTCGATAAAATAGCACTTACAAAACATAAAAAGGCTGTAGCAAAAATGCCACAGCCTAATATATTTACGGATAATTAAACCCTGATTTTATTTCTTACCAGTGAATGAGCAATTCATATCCATAGGCATAGCACCATATTTCAAAACACAAGACATCTCTAAATCAGCACCTGTATTTTTTACAACGATGTTAGACAATGAATATGTTTTTTTCTCTCCTTCAACCTCAACAGAGCCCTCATATTTATCAAGAGTACCAGATACTTGAGCATCACCTGTAGAGCTTACCTCAACATTATTAATAGAAAGAGTAGGGATAACATAATTCATAAACGTTGTGCTTGGCACTTGTATGTTAACATGATTATTGTCAGCCTTTGTGATTACAAATGCACCCTCATTAGGAATTTCCTTACCCATCACATTAAACACCAATGTACCATTGTACTTACCATCGATCAATTCTGCAGGTATAACATTATTAGTCTGGCCTCCATTAGATGTAGAATCCTGTTTTGCTGGAGTTCTATCTCCATTTGCAGTTGAATCGTTAGCTGCTGGATTCTTATCTGGTTTCTGATCCTGATTAGAAGAGCTAGGAGCCTCTTCCTCGTCATCACTACATGAATAAAAACCTCCACAAAGAGTAGCTGCGGCAATCATCATTGCCATAAATTTCTTGATTTTCATATTTTAGAAAGTAAATTTTATTTTTTTCCGACTGCAAATGTACGAATTACAACCTAACATTTTACAAAGCAGAAAGGATATTTCAGATGTGAACCCTCATGATTTTACGGATATAGATTAAAATTTACGCAATTGAATGACAGAAATGAAAAAGAGCCTCCAATTTTCGTTTTCGTCTTCGTTTTCGTTTTCGTCTTCGTTTTCGTCTTCGTTTTCGTCTTCGTTTTCGTTTTCGTTAATTTTTGTATCAAAATAAAAAACCGTATTTTTGCGCCCGAAACAACAAATTCATTAGATATGCTTAAGCAGAAATTAGCTCAATCCGTGCTTAAATTGTTCGGATGGAAAATAGTGAAAGAAGTTGATCTCCCTGAGAAATGTGTATTTTGCATTGCACCACACACAAGCAACTGGGATTTCTTCGTAGGTTATTTTGCATATCCAGCTATCGGAGGCACAAAGAAGCAATTCATGATAAAGAAAGACTGGTTTGTATTCCCATTCAACCTTTTCTTTAAGGCAGCAGGAGGCATTCCCGTCGACAGAAGCAAACGAGTATCTTCAGTTGATCAGCTTGTGGAGGCATGTAAAAAGACAGACCATTTCCATCTTGCCATCACTCCTGAAGGAACGCGTAGTGCCAATGCAAACTGGAAGCGTGGATTCTATTATATTGCGCAGAAAGCAAACATTCCAATCTCTTTGGTTTATTTCGATTACGGCAAAAAAGAGATAGGTTTAAAGAAATTGTTTACTCCTACAGGAGACGCCGAAGCAGATATGGCAGAAATCAAAGAGTATTACAAAGACGTCACTGCAAAATACCCAGAAAAATTTGCCATTTAATTTGTAGCAGATTGCTAAAAAAAATATATTTGTACTATTAACCTCACACTTGTGAGATAGTATTAATTCATAACTTTAACGATAAATGTCAAAAGTTGTCATCATTGGTGTCGGCGGAGTCGGCACAGTTGTTGCTCACAAAGTAGCGCAAAACATTTCAGTGTTTGAGAGTGTGACGCTAGCAAGCCGCACTAAATCAAAGTGCGACGCATTAGCCCAGACGCTTAAATCGAAGTATGGAGTGCAGTTTGAGACGGATAGCGTCGATGCTGACAATGTAGATGAGATTGTAGCGTTGTTCAAGCGTCACAATCCAGAATTGGTTATTAACGTCGCTCTTCCATATCAGGATTTGGCTATCATGGACGCCTGCTTGATCTGTGGCGTTAACTATCTCGACACTGCTAACTACGAGCCAAAAGATGAGGCTCATTTCGAGTACAGCTGGCAGTGGGCTTACAAGAAGAGATTTGAAGATGCGGGTCTAACAGCCATCCTTGGTTGTGGATTCGACCCAGGTGTGTCTGGTGTCTACACAGCATATGCAGCTAAACATCACTTCAAGGAAATGAACTACCTTGATATCGTTGACTGTAACGCAGGTAACCACCACAAGGCTTTCGCAACTAACTTCAACCCTGAGATTAACATCCGTGAGATCACTCAGAAGGGTCGTTACTACCAGGATGGCAAGTGGGTTGAGACAGGTGCTCTAGAGATCCACAAGCCACTTACATATCCTAACATCGGACCTAAGGAATCATACTTGATGTACCACGAGGAGTTGGAGTCATTGGTTAAGAACTTCCCTACTATCAAGCGTGCTCGTTTCTGGATGACTTTCGGTCAGGAGTATCTAACTCACTTGCGTGTGATTCAGAACATCGGTATGGCTAGAATCGACGAGGTTGAATACAACGGTGTTAAGATCGTTCCATTGCAGTTCTTGAAGGCTGTGCTTCCTAATCCAAAGGATCTAGGAGAGAACTACGAGGGAGAGACTTCAATCGGATGCCGTATCAAGGGTATTGGCAAGGATGGTAAGGAGTTGACATACTACGTATACAACAACTGTAGCCACCACGAGTCGTACCTTGAGACTGGAATGCAGGGGGTAAGCTACACAACTGGTGTGCCAGCAATGATCGGTGGTATGATGTTCTTGACTGGCAAGTGGAAGAAAGCCGGTGTTTGGAACGTAGAGGAGTTTGATCCAGATCCATTCATGGAGCAACTTAACAAGCAGGGTCTTCCTTGGTTCGAGGTTCTAAACGGCGATTTGGAGCTTTAAGTAGAGACGGGGCATGTCCCCGTCTTCACATTAGTATAATTGTAGAGACGCGCATCCACGCGTCTCTCTATTTGTTTTAATAAGCAATAGGATAAAGAAATGATTTTTGGAAGAAAGACAATAAACTGGAAAGTACCAAAGGGAGTTGAGCCAACAGAGTTTGACCGCAAGATTTTGAATTTCCAGAACCGTGGATTCTTATGCCCGAAGAACGAATTGGTTCTTAACGAGGAGCAGATCGAAGGAATCCGCAGAAGTGGCGTCGTGAATACAGGAGTGCTCGACGCAGTGGCAGCAGCCATCCGTCCAGGCATGACCACACAGGAGATCGATGACATCGTTTATCAGTACACAATCGACCACGGGGCTATTCCAGCATGTTTGAACTACGAAGGCTTCCCTAAAAGCGTTTGTGTATCAAGAAACGAGGTTGTTTGCCACGGTATTCCAAGCACAACAGAGGTTTTGAAAGAGGGAGACATCGTTAATGTTGACTGTACTACAATCCTTGACGGCTACTACGCTGATGCCTCACGTATGTTTATCATCGGTGAGACTACTCCAGAGAAGAAGCGTCTTGTCGACGTTGCAAAAGAGTGTTTGGATTTGGCTATCGACATCTGTAAGCCATTCACATTCGTAGGCGACTTCGGTAATGCCATCGAGAAACATGCCAAAGCAAACGGATACTCAGTAGTGAGAGAGTTGTGCGGTCACGGAGTTGGTTTGAAATTCCACATGGAGCCAGAGGTTTGTCACTACGGAAAGAAGATGTCAGGCATGTTGCTAGTGCCAGGTATGGTCTTCACAATCGAGCCAATGATCAACATGGGAGTCCGCAACGTCACATTCGATAAGAAAGACGGTTGGACAGTCCGTACAGCCGATTTGTTGCCATCAGCACAGTGGGAGCATACATTCGTAATGAGAGAGGACGGTTTGGAAATCTTGACTTACTAATAACGTTAACGTTGACGAAAACTAAAGGAGACGTGAATAATCGCGTCTCCTTTATTATATACAAAAAAACAGACGCATAATTGCGTCTGTTTTTATTTTAGAGTTAACGTCAGCGACAACGTTATTTTTTCTCAAACATCTTGTGTATCACTGAACCATTCGTTTCTATTCTTAGTATATAAACTCCCGGTTTTAGGGATTCTATATAAATTTCAAATTCGGATTCTTTGATACCTTCTATCATGAGCATTCTCATTCCAATAGTGTTGTAAACAGACAATGCAGAAATCATACTGTTATTTCCAACTAACTTTACAAATAATTCATTGTAAGCCGGATTAGGATAAATAACAACTGTTTCTTCTACTGATGTCAACAGATCCAAAGATGAAACTATACTATCCATAGATGTCGTATCCTGTGGATTGACTACGATTGTATCCTGTGGATTGACCACGATTGTATCCTGTGGATTGACTATAGATAACGTATCATTCTTTTCTCTAAATGTAACCTTAAGTGATTTTTCATTAGAGAAAACACTCCACTTGTCTCCATCTCCGATTCTTCCATAAGTTGCATTTGCAGACAATCTAGGGCAAGAAATAGAATCAAGAGTTGTCATTTTATTTTGAACATTATATGTCAAACCGATATAACTTCCTGATGCGTTAATCTTGAAATTAGTATGAAGAGCACCTCTCCATGATTCATTATCGGCCCAAACTATCACATATTTTCCAGCCTCAACCTTTGTGTCAGGTGTTCCAAATGGGAACTTGTACTTAGTCACATCATTTTTATCATCTGTGATGTACATTCCAGCCAAATCAATGTCTTCTGTTCCATAATTATAGATTTCAATCCAGTCGGCATAGTGTCCGCACTCATCTGGATTTCCACCAGTCGAATTATTAGATGAACAAATCTCATTGATTTGCAAAGTCAACGGCTGAGGATCTGTTTCCTTTGTGAACACTGCCGTCATCTTCGTATCTGCAGCCAATTTTCCTTCAAACGCAGATGTTTGGTCAACTGGGTTAGACACTTTAGATGAATATGTCCATTTTTTGAATTTATATCCTGCAGGAGCCTTCACGTCGACTTTCAATGGGATGCTGGCATAATAGTCAACAGAATAGTCTGTAACTCCTAATGGGACGTTATTTACTAATATAGTAGAGTTATCAATATTTTTGCCAGACTCATCTTGTGCTACGATTTGCAAAGATACCTTATTGCCTGCCTTATAATATTCCTTCAATTGTTTGTAGATGTACTCTGGTCTACCAAGAGCAAAATCTCTAATAGTCTTGAATGAATTATCTGCATTCATACGAAGAGATGCACAAAGTTCATCTGATAGTTTATCTGAAATACTCTCCCATACAGAATCAATCACAGCTTCTGAGAAAGAATATTTCAAATGATGCATGTACTTTATTAAGAATCTATATTTGAATTCATCATTCTTGATTAGTTCAGCAAATGGACTCAACATCCATGATTCTTTATTCCAATTGGCGACAGGATCTCCAAGTGCATACTTAAGCATATTTGTCTCCATCTTGGATAGATCATTACTATAACTATACAATCCGAAACCGAAATCAAGATCATAAACTATCCAACGGAATTTTCCTCCATTATGTTCTCTCCAAAGTTTTTGATTGTTACCAGGCCAATCTGCATTAGCAATGAATTGTTCAAATATCTGATAATCAAGATAATTATCGATATCAATATATTTATTTGCATTTTCAAAATAATCTGCAGACGATGGATCATTGTCTCTCAAAGAAGATACCATCTTGTTAAACACTACAGTATCACCAGCAGGCACTTCAATTTTTTGAGACATTTCAATGAAATCAATTTCTGTTTCATCCAAGCCATAGTGAGTTTCCACATATGCTTTGTTGGATGGAGATCTCAATCCCATCAATCCCATATATGTTCCGTTGATATAAGCAGCGACAGGCTCGTAAGCTTGACAATCAAGTCCTAACGCATTTGCTAGAGAATTCATATATCCGTCTCTGTAACGTGTTGTAGTAAATGCGTTTCCTCCATTTCTTAGATGTAATGCGTCATACTCAACTCCAGGACGCTGCTCTGGGAAAAAGACATACTTGAATCCTTTCTTTCCTGATTTCTTATTGGCTTTGATTCCAAGTGATTTTGTCGCATACGTACGAGTACAGCCTCCCTTGATAGAAGTTTCAACCTCTTGGTTCACTACAACATCACCGTTGACAATATACTCCATGTTTGCGGCACGAGTCCAATCCTGAGCATAATTTTTGGGTTTTGACACGCAAGACATTGTTGCTCCGTTTTTACCATCAACATAAATTCCTTGCATATCATCATAGTAGAATTTGTTGTCAGTAACAATAGAAACCACATTAGCAGTCAGTCCATTACATCTATCATGATTAGCATCTGAATAAATATATGAGCCTGTTGCCATCTCACTTTTTAGCATACCGCTTTTGAATGCGATAGCACGTACCACAGTATTAGTTGTTATCTCAATCGGCTTGCTACTATTATAGACATCACTTTCTCCATTGACAGGAATATCTCCATTTGTTGTGTAATAAATAGTCGCACCTGATGTAGCTGTTGAAAGTTTTAGTGTTACTTTATCGCTTTTAACACCTGGAGCCACACTGAATTCTGGTGTTGCACAACGAGATTTGATACTTTCATAACCTGTTCTGTTGGATGCCATTGGAGTAGGTTCCATATAACCCACAACTCCATTTTTACCAACGCCATAAGACAAGTGTGGATATTGCTGGACATATGTAAGAGATGATACAGTTACTGTATCATTCATCAAACGTAATATTCCTCCATCTGTATCCAATTTGTATCCTACATGATATTCACGGTCAGTTACCTCATCAAAGTAAATCATACAATATTGCTTGGCCTTCACAACGCATGAAGTGTTAATCGTCCAAGACCATTTATTTGTACCATTCTTTTTGTCATTGGCAAAAGTATAGCCTTGCAAATCCACATCTTTAGTACCATCATTGTAAAGTTCCGCATACCCTGCATATTCCCAAAGATCATTGATGTAGGTAGAGGTGTTGCATGGCATCAGCTCTGTGATCTTGATTGCTGAGTGAGCTGGAGTAATCACAGCAAGTAATAGGGCTAATAACCAATAACCGTTTGTTGTAAAGCTTCTCATATACATAAATTATTAATCTACTTTTTTCGTTTGTTGTTTTAGGGCGTAATATATGAAAAAAAATTGAGTCAACCCACTAATCTTCAAATTTTAACTTATCTTCCTCCCAATCTTTGTATTTTTGAGAAAGAAGATTAAGCCATTTGGCAATTTGCTGAATGGCTTCTAATGTGTCTTTAGTCACTTCTTTGCCTGAAATTTTAAGCATTGTCGTGCCATATAAAGCAGTCAGGGCCAAGTCGACGTCGTTGACCTCTGCTCCACTTTTATTCTTAGCTCTGAATTCCTGCAACACAGGCAAGATCTGGAAAAACAATGCATTGTATGAAATCTGCTCAGGTGTCTGAAGCAACTTCATATGCAAATCATTCACGTCATCTACAACATTCATGATAAACTGAAGGTGTCCGAACGACTGCTTCTGCTCGTTCACCATACCAGATACCATATTGTCATACCATTCTCGAATTGCTTTTTTGTCCACATCATCTGCATAACGTGAAATGACATTCTGGTCAATCTTATCAATATCCAAACCACATGCTCTGATGATATCCTCAATCTGCCAGATATAGAGTATATATTCCGATATGCTTCTGTTTCTCAACTGTTTTGCTGCAATCATAGCTTTGTTTCAAAAATAATTAAGACGCAAGATCATTTCTTTTTGACGCTCGCCCTACGGGCTCGCGTAGAGGGAGGAACAAGGGCTTACGCCCTTTGCATTCCTTTTAGGAAAGCATCAATGGAGATTCACATTGTGGATTCTCCTGATTCTTAGCTATTAACTAATCGTCATCGTCAAGGTCAAGATCCCAATCCCAGTCATCACTGATGAACTGTGGTTCTGTATATTCATTGATGTCTCGGCGGTCTTTTTTAGTTGGACGTCCGGCTCCACGGTCACGCATACCATTGGATGTGTAGCGACTCAACTCAAGGATTTCAAGCTGTTCTGGCGGTGTGACATTCTCCATGAACTCAGGCACGAGTTTGGCACCCATACGGTTTTCACTCAACGCAAGCACCTTGAAAGAGTAAGTGATTGGAGCACGCTTGATCTGGATAACATCACCTACACGAACGTTTCTCGATGCCTTCTGAGAGTTGCCACCAATCATCACATGACCTTTCTTGCAAGCCTCAGCCGCCAATGTTCGCGTCTTGAATAATCTTACAGCCCACATCCATTTGTCGATGCGTACTTCCTCTTTTATCTCTTTTGCCATTACTTGTTCCTTTACTTATTCCACTACTTATTATTGTATTGGTTCATTGTGATATCCAAGCCTGCAAGCATGAAAGACGCGATGGCATCACCTGCGATCTTTTTTCTCTCAGGCATAGCAGCCATATCCTCGTCGCCAAACTTACCAAGCACGAAATCAACCTGTTTACCTTTAGGAAAATCGTTGCCGATACCGAATTTCAAACGGGCATACTTCTCTGTTCCAAGAAGTTCCTGTATATTCTTCAAACCGTTGTGACCACCTGCACTACCGCTACCCTTGATACGGATTTTGCCGAATGGTAGAGACAAATCATCCACTATGACGAAGATATGATCCACGTCGATCTTCTCTTTCTGAGCCCAATAGCGTACTGCATTTCCGCTAAGGTTCATATATGTGTTAGGCTTCAACAGGATAAACTCCTTGTTTTTAACGCGTCCTTCTGCTACAGCACCGTAACGCTCTTCCTTAAAAACAAGATTGGACGCTTCGGCAAAAGCGTCCAATACCATAAATCCAATGTTGTGCCTTGTGTTGGCATACTCGTCTCCGATGTTGCCAAGCCCAACAATCAGATATTTCATTATGAGTTAGCTCTTGAACCACGAGTTGCCTTAACTGTAGCAACAACGTTGATAGGGTTGTTCAACAACTCAAGATTCTCGTATGAAAGTGCACCAACCTGGATAGTCTTACCGATACCTAGGTTCTCAACGTTAACGATCAATCTCTCTGGGAAGTTAGTGTAAAGACCCTTAACACGAAGCTTTCTCATCTGCTGAGACAACTTACCTCCTAGCTTAACACCCTCTGCAAGACCCTCTAGCTTAACTGGGATCTCGATAACTGTTGGCTTGTTAGCTGAGATTTCAAGGAAGTCGATGTGAAGGACGTTATCCTTAACTGGGTGAACCTGAAGGTCCTTCAAGATAGCTGTAACTGTCTTACCAGCGATTGTCAACTCAACGATGTAAACGTTTGGAGTGTAGATAAGCTTTCTTACATCACCCTCTTTAACTGTGAAGTGCTTTGTCTCTGCACCACCGTAAAGAACACATGGGATAAGACCGTTAGCACGAGTCTCCTTTGTAGCCTTCTTGCCTAGATCTGCACGAAGCTCACCTGAAAGTTGAAATTTTTCCATTTCTTTAAATTGTTTTTTAAGTATACTCAGGATTAGATCACCTAATCCCCCATCATACTCCTCAATGATTTTTTGCCGAAAATCAAGAAAAGCGGTGCAAAGGTAGTGATTAAAATGCTAAATGCAAAATTTTAGCTTAGAGATTTGAAATCACAGTTTAGAGAACACTCAAAATATTATCAATGACTTTGATGTCGACTTCCAACATCTCAGCAATCTCAGCATTTGTCATACCCTTTGCTTTTTTTGCAAGAGCCAGTCTTCTAAGCAAATTTCGTTCGCCTTTCTTTATGCCGATTTCCTCACCTTCCGTTCTATATGTCTCAATCGTATCGTTTTGCGACATGATTGCGTCGAGATGAGCAAAATACTCTTTGTACTCTTTCTCATCCATATGTGCGACGCGAAGTTTTTCCTCTGCTTCCTTCAATCCTGGAGTGGTTGTGTCTTTGCGTATTCTACCTTCTTTTAAAAACGCCATCCACTCCTCTATCGGAGTCTTTGCCACCTCATTAAACTGATTGACTCTGATAAGATAATATTCAGGGAAGATATCGACGTCGACGAAATGTGTTTTGTCTTCCAAAGCGTCAAGTTCTTTCTTTTTGATTATCAGTTCGTCTTTCTTGAAACAACCTGTGAACGTGGTCTTGCCATGATACAAATAATCCTCTCCTCTTCCCAAATCAAAGTACAGAATGTTAATAGAGTAAATTTTCTTCACTCCTTTGTACGACTCTCCAATCTTAATATGTTCAGTAATTGCCTTACTTGTACCATAGAGAATACGTTTCATAAAATGAAGGTCACGGGTAAGCTGCACTTCGACAATAAACAATTCATCTCTTTCGGATTTCACCATCAAATCAACACGGTTGAACTTGTCGTCAATGGTCTTTTGGTTGCTCTCGCTCTCCAGTACTTCAAGGATTGTAACCTTTTTATTAAGCAATACGGAAATCAAGCCTTCAAGGATAGCGAAATTCGCTTTGTCACGCAACATTCGTTTGATGGCCCAGTCGAATCTGATGTAATCTGTATCTTTCATACCATTACTATTTGTGTTTTTTAGTTTTTATTTCAAACGCAAATATAATGTTTTTGCTTTTATTTGAACGTAAAATTTCCGAAAATGGATTGGAAAAATCCAATAACATTCTCTAAATGCGGTACGAATTGCAAAAAACAACCCTCAAATGCAAATTTTTCAGAAAATATTTGGCAGCGCAATAGTTATTGTTTAGAATTGTATTCTGAAATGGTTAATGCTTCCACCATAAGTGAAGCAAAGGACTAAATTTTAATTTTTATGGTAAATTTTTGGAAAATGCTCATTGCCATGCTTGCAATGATGACAATGGTGGTCGTGCCTACAAGCTGTGGCGACGACGATGACGACGACGAAAATGGTTCAAAATCTAGTTCTAATTCTCTTAAAGGCAAGGTGTTTGTCGACGAGTATGAAGAGGATGGATATAGCTGGTTAAGTATTTATTCTTTCGATGACGAAATCGTCACTTGTTACCAAGAAGAAGTCAGAAACAACGAGTATGGCGAAGACTACAGTGACAAAGACACATATCGTTATGAGGTATTGCCCAACGGTCTAATCAGCTTCCATAATTATTTTTATAAATATAAGGATGGAAAGTTATATTTCGTATATGATGACGAAGAAAATGATGAAGGAACAGAAGACAAAACTGGTCGTTCTGCAGAACAGATTCTAAAGGAATGGCAGGAAAAACATCCCAAAACAGAAAGAGAACAAATCACAGAACAAGGGAAGCCTCAATTGCAAGTAGTAGAAGGTGGTGTGTACACAGCTAAAAACGAAACCTCGGGATTAACCTTTAAGTTCAGAGTAACTGAGACCTCTGGATCTTATACATCAAAAGATCAGGTTGTAAAAATCACAATTGATGGCATCAATGGTGAATTTACTCTTTCTGATGCAGGTAATTCTTATCTAATGTTGGATGGTACTAAGTTCATAACAGCCAATACAGCTCTAGCTAAAGAGAATGCTAAAAATATCGTTATGGCGCTAGCTTGTGCTAACTCTGCAGCAGACTACACAATCACTTCAGCTACAATCAACGACACAATGAACAAGCTTGGTGCTACAGAGACATTGTTCGCTACAGCAAGATGACAAAAAGACAAATTATCAAATAACACAAAAGCAATGGTCATTCGATCATTGCTTTTTTAATATATTCTCTCGTAAATGTCCGAAAATAGATAGTAAAAATTCCATTGGCAGGGACAATTAGAACGTTCGTCCTTTCAAATTTTATGGTACATTTTACGATAATTTTACGTCCCCTAATACGACGTCGTTCTTTGAAAATCCCAATTATTTATGTACTTTTGCAGAGTTTTTTGAAAAACGCCGAAAAGTCATGGATATAAACAATCAAGAGACTATAAACTTCGTAAAGTCAGCTATTCTGTTTTGCCACGTGATTGAGCAATCAGAGAATGATGCTCCAAAGGAATTCGCAAAGAAACTTGCTGGCTCATTGGCTGGTCTGTATGCAGCAACCAACTATCTCCCTTCTTATGATGAGGTAGAAGACGACTATATCGAACTGGAATGCAAAGTGACTGAAGAGATGTACAATTCCGTTGTGCAGATTGTCAGCGACAAACTTGGAACTCACGACGATTTCCTAACAGTCGACCACGTCGACATGCAATACAGCGACACTCCGATTGTTGCCCATGTGTCGGAAGACATGGCTGACATCTATCAGGATATCGTCGACATGACTCACCGCATCCAAAGTGCTGACAACGCCATCATGTGCGCGGCACTGAAGGAGTGTGTGGAGCATTTCCACGAGTTCTGGGGCCAGTGTCTTACTCGCAGTCTGGGAGCTCTACATTCATTTATTTCCTCTCCAGACGACGAAGAAGAAGAATAAAATCAAATGGGACAGTTTGCTGAATCTATAACCAAAGAAGAAATCCAACAGTTGCCGATAGCATCGTTTACCGGCGACATCATCGTCGTGTCGAGATTCGACATGGTGCAGGAGGCTGTCGACTATTTGAACACACAGAAAGTGCTTGGTATCGACACGGAGACTAAACCTGTCTTTGTGAAAGGAAAATCCAACCAAGTAGCACTTCTACAAATCAGTTCGGAGACGCGTTGCTATCTCTTCCGTCTCAACCTTTTGAACATTCCAGAGTCTGTGGCTGACTTGTTCGCCAATCCCAACATCACAAAGATCGGCCTCAGCCTTCACGATGATTTCCGACAGCTCCGTCGACGTATGCCAAATTTCAAATGCGAGAATTACGTGGAGCTTCAGAGCTACGTGGAGAAATTCGGAATTAAGGACAAGAGTCTGCAGAAAATCTACGCGATAATTTTCAAACTTCAGATTTCCAAGCGTCAGCAAACTTCCAACTGGGAGGCTAACCCTCTTGAACCTGCGCAGATCCGATACGCCGCACTCGATGCGTATGCCACTCTGATGATTTACCATGAGTTGAGCAACAGCGAAGAAGGCAAAAGCAATCCTGCCGACCATTTGTCGTCAGCCGTGTTGGAGCAGATACAGTTGGCTCAGCAGCAACGTGCTCAAGAGAAAAAGGAGAAGAGAGAGAAAAAGAGGAAAGAGCAGGAGGCTAAGCCTAAAGTGGTTGTGCCAAAGACTCCGGAAGAGATCCACGAGGAAAATCTGCAGTCAATCGCCCGTCTCTACAAGAAATTCCAGGGTCATCAACCACACTCTATCACACCAATCGCACAAGCCGGTTCGGGTAGACAATATTTTATGGTTGACGGTGAGTCTGGCAAATACGTAGCGACTATCGGTGAAACTGTGCAGGAGAACGAGGCATTCATCTACCTTGCAAAACAGTTGAAGCGTGCAGGTGCATCAGTACCAAAGGTTTTCCATATTTCTAAAGACAGAATGATCTATCTGCAGACTTACTGCGGACACGACTCATTATATAAAGTACTTGAGAGATTCCGTCAATCAGGGGAATACTCTAAAACAAGTGTCAGAATGCTCGGCAAAGCTATGTCAGACTTGGCAAAAATGCAGTTTGTTGGAGCAAAGACGGTGGATTTTGCCAAGTGTTATCCAGAATCAGAATTCTCAAGAGACGGATTGATGGCAGACTTTGCCAAATTCGAGACATATTTCGTAAAGAAGCATCCGATTGACTATAATGAATCCCGTCTACACGATGATTTCGAGAAGATGTGGAACACGATGAGTGCTATCCGCAAAGATGCGTGGGGATTCATGTACCGTGACTTCCAGTCGCGCAATGTGATGGTGAAGTCAGGAGGATTGTGGTATATCGACTTCCAGGGAGGCCGACGCGGACCAATCTGGTACGACTTGGTATCGTTCGTTTATCAGGTTAGAGCCAAGTATCCGGAAGATGTTAAGACGCAGATGATCACCATCTACTTGAAGGCTGTGAAGAAATACATTGAGATCAGCGACGAGGAGTTTTACGGCAATCTTGATTTCTTCATTCTAATGCGTATGGTCCAGGTGCTTGGCACATACGGACTACGTGGATTGGAGGAGAAGAAGGCAACATTCTTAGGTCAGATTCCAGACACGCTGAAAGTGTTAGGCACCGTCGTCGACAAATTCGAGAATGAATATCCGGAACTTATTAAAGTAATCAAAGAAGCGACAAAGCATTATGGAGAATAAGGAATTAGTTGTCAAAGTATTCAGTTTTTCATATAAGAAAGGCATTCCAGCAGACGAGTCAGGCAACGGAGGAGGCTATGCTTTCGACTGCCGTGCGGTGCACAACCCAGGCAGATACGAAGAGTACAAGCAGTTGACAGGCCGTGACAAACCAGTGATTGACTTCTTGGAGAAAGACGGTGAGATACTCACATTCCTTGATTCTGTCTGGGCTTTGGTGGATTTCCACGTCGCACGCTATATGGAGCGAGGCTTCACAAGTTTGATGATAAGCTTTGGTTGCACAGGAGGCCAGCACCGTTCAGTCTACTCAGCACAGAAGACAGCAGAACACATCGCTGAAAAATTCGGAGTAGAGGTTAGATTGGAACATGTGGAGCAGCATATAGCACAGGTATTTGAGAAAAAGTAGTGCACGTAGAGACGCACGGACGTGCGTGTCACTTGGTATTCTCCCTAACCACTAACCTCTAACCATAAAAAACATGGACAAACAAGAGATCATAAAAATATCCGTTATCGCGCTCATCATCGTCGCATTGCTCAACGCAATCGGCATGAGCAACAATATCCAGATAAAGTGGCTATTGAAGTTAGCCACAGGATTCTCGTTGTTCGTCGTCATATTATATTGGAAAGTAATACCGTACAAAAGCAAACTCAACGAAGACAACCTAAAAAAGTTTGAAGCCGTCGGCAATATTTGTGATCCCATCTTCAACCTGTTCACAAAACTACCCAAGATCAAATTAGGAGACGCTACAGAGATGAACGCCGCCCCATTGGCAGTTTGCGGAATCTTGATATTGATATTGATGATGCTATAAAAGGGAGGAGGCTGCAAAAACGCAAAGCAAAACTCCGCAAAAACACAAAGTAAAACTCTGCAAAAACGCAAAGCAAAACTCTGCAAAAACGCAAAGTAAAACTCTGCAAAAACGCAAAGCAAAACCCTACAAAAACACAAAGTGAAACTCTGCAAAAACACAAAGTAAAACTCTGCAAAAACACAAAGTTTAAAATTTTATTTATATCTTTACATTCAAAATCAGACAATTATGGAATACTTAAAAAGAATAGCAGATATAGACTTAAAGCAGAGATTAGAAGCCTTTGGAGCAGTACTACTGGAAGGGCCGAAATGGTGTGGAAAGACCACGACTGCGAAGCAACAAGCCAAAAGTATTCTTCAAATGCAGGATCCAGATAATAAAGCAGCATACATATCAACTGCAAACATAAAGCCATCTTTGCTTCTTAAGGGAGACAAGCCACGCTTGCTTGACGAATGGCAAATAGCTCCTGTATTATGGGATGCTGTGAGAACATCCGTCGACAATATAGGAGAACCTGGACAATACATTCTTACTGGTTCTAATTCCATCGAACTAGACAAAATCATGCACTCTGGCATAGGCAGAATCTCAAAAATGAAGATGTATCCCATGAGCCTTTGGGAGAGTCAAGATTCAAATGGTAAGATTTCCATTAAGGATTTGTTTTACAACCAAGACGTAGACATCGATGGAATAACCTCAGACTTGACTATAGAGCACTTAATTTTTCTCGCATGTTGCGGAGGTTGGCCTGCTGTAACAAATTTGCAGACTGACAGTGCAAAACTTTTCATTGCAAAAGACTACATTGAAGGGCTTTGTGCGTTGGATATCAAAACGATAGATGGAGTACAAAGGAATCCGAAACTCACTAATTTGATTCTAAAATCGTACGCCCGTAACATCTGTACACTTGCAAAGAAAACAGCAATGCTAAAAGATGTTGCGGCAAACGAGAATATATCAATGCCGACATTTGACGACTATACCAACGCCTTAAAACGTCTATTTGTTATTGAAGATTTAGAAGCGTGGTGTCCTGCCATAAGATCGGCATCGGCAATCAGAAGTGGAAATAAGCGTTGTTTTATAGACCCATCTATAGCAGTGGCTTCACTCGGACTATCTCCAGAAACATTGCAAATGGACCTAAATACATTCGGATTCATTTTTGAAGTAATGGCTATTCGTGACCTTAAAGTATACTCTCAATGTATAGGAGGAAAGCTATCATACTATCACGATAGAAACGATCTCGAAGCCGACGCAATTCTTCATCTGTCTGATGGCAAATATGCACTTATAGAATTCAAATTAGGAAGCGACGAAATAGAAAAAGGGGCCAAGCATCTGCTTGAAATCAAGCATTTGGTAAAAGCTTACAATGAGAAGTCGACAGCTTCATCCCTCAGAGAGCCAGATCTTCTCATAATCATTACAGGTGGTCAGATGGCATATACACGACCAGACGGCGTAAAAATTATTCCGTTAGGTTGCTTGAAAGACTAAAAATTATCAACAATATCACCTAAAAAGTGAAAAAACGAAGGGAAAATTTAGTAATAAAATAAAAGTTTTGTAATTTTGCAGTCCAAATGGAAGCCATGGATAGATTTGTCATAGATTTGAAGCATCTTGAAAAGGGAGTTTACAACTATCATTTTTCGATGACCGATGAGGATTTCGAGATGATAGGCGGAACAGAATTCCAAAAAGGAGATGTGGAAGTCGACGTGGAAATGCGAGTTTCATCTGGAGATTCCTTCTCATTTGATTTTGAGATCGATGGCACAGTGATAGTTCCTTGCGACAGATGTCTTGAGGATATGGATCTTGACATTTCAACGGACGGGCATCTAGACGCCAAGTTCGGCGACGGTGAATCTGACAATGACGATTTGATTCTGATTTCAGAAATCGATCAGAAGATTGACCTTTCATGGTACATTTACGAGTTTATTGCTCTCGCAATTCCGATTCGCCATGTCCATGAAGACGGCGAATGCGATGAAGCAATGGCTGATAAGTTTAGAAGTCACGAGTGCTTCGAAAGCGGCGAAGATGATGAGGATAGCGAGTCTGCCGACCTGGCAAGTGATACGGCAGCAGGTGAGAAGGAGATTGATCCGCGTTGGGAAGCATTGAAGAATTTCAAATTAAAATAAATAACATTAAATTATAAAGCAAAATGGCACATCCTAAGAGACGTCAGGGAAAGACAAGAGGAGCAAAGAGAAGAACTCACTACAAGGCAGTAGCACCAACACTTGCTGTATGTCCTAACTGTGGTTCATTGCACATCTTCCACACTGTATGTGGTGAGTGTGGTTACTACCGTGGTAAGGTAGCAATCGAAAAAGCAGTAGAGGAGTAAAAAACTTTTGCTTATCGAAAATAAATACCCCGAGACGAAAATCTCGGGGTTTTATGTTTAAGTAAATATATATTGTTATAGCACAGTTGCCTCTAAATGAGGATTGTAAAGGGCGGAACGCCCTAACCCCATTCTCCCACGCGAGCCCGAAGGGCGAGCGTTAAATAAAAAAAATCCAATTATAGAAATTATGGTTCGTCTTCTTCTTTGCCGTCATGGCCAGACGGAATGGAATGTGGCTCACAGATTTCAAGGCCAAAACAATTCCAACCTGACTCCGTTGGGTGAACAGCAGGCCATCAAACTTGGTGAGCGTCTGGCAGGCATCCACCTTGATGCCGTCTACAGCAGTTCGCTACAACGCACATTGGACACAGCCAAGTTGATTGTCGGCAAACGTGGATTCGAGATTATTCCCGTCGACGAATTGAAAGAGATCTCTCTCGGCAAACTTGAGGGGTTAACATTTGAAGAAGGCTACCGTCTTTACCCGGATGCAATGGAGCATTTCTGGGACATCACATCAAACTCAGATGAACGTGAGGCCGTTGGCGACGTGATGCGTCGTGCATCGAAGGCAATTGAGGAGATTGCTGACAGACATCCAAACCAGACAGTTCTCATCGTCACTCACGGTGTGGTGCTCCGTTCTCTTTACGTCTATTTGAAACGTTGGGATATGAAGGATGCTTCCAACCAACCTAAGCCACAAAGCACTTGTCTTTGCGATATCCGTCGTGAGGCTGGAGTCTGGAGCATAGCGATGTGGAACGACACAGAGCATCTAAACGGGCTGGTGTAGAGTTTTAAATTTACGCCAAAATCTAAACTTTAGGTTTTAAAAAGCAGGTTGACCATGTGGCAAATACTGACGCCAGACATCTGCGCGAATTGTCGGAGATTCTAAACGACAAACCTTTAATTCACAGTTTTGTTCTAAGCAATGATGTTGAGACAAAGGAACTTGGGGATAATATAACCGCAGTTCACGCAGCTTATTTCCTAGGATAACAAATTTTCCGCCATACCGTTTTGTTTTTCAACCAATAATGCTATATTTGTTTTTGTTAATGCGTAAACGTGTGATTGTTTTGATATTAGTTGAACACGTGTTAATTATTTTGGACTAAACGAATTCATTATAAAAACTAATTTATGAGAAATCACAACCTACTAAAAAAGTCAGTTGCGATATTCGGGATTTTATATTCTACATTTGCGTCGGCACACACAATCGACAATGGTGTCTTGTTTATTGATGAAGGAACAACTGCATTAAAATCACAAGAGTATTATGGCAATACAGAAATCACGTCTATCATATTTCCATCTTCATTGAAAACTATCGGCAACCGAGCCTTTTGCGGATGCACAGGATTGACAGAAGTTGAGATACCAGGTACAGTAGAAGATATTCAGTGGTCTGCATTCAACGCATGTAAGAATCTTAAGAGAGTGAAGATTGGAGAAGGCACGACTACCGTAGCGTATATGGCTTTTTATAACACAAGTCTTCAGTCTATTTCATTGCCAAACACAATTGAGACAATTGGAGACAAAGCCATTCCGTCGACCACATTCATTGACGCTCCAACAGGATCATTTGCTCAAGAGTGGGCTTACCAAAACAATTATGCATATTCTATTGATTACACGATTAATGACAGTGTTTTGACTATTCCAGAAGGCACATACAGAATGCCGGCTCAGGCTTTTGTCAATGCGGATATTGTCGACGTGAAATTTCCATCAACTTTGGACACCATCAGTGCGAAGTCATTCATGTACTGCATGTATCTCCACCGTGTTGAGATTCCAAACAATGTGAAAGCAATTCATTCTCAAGCATTCGACTGCTGTATTAATCTTCGTAAGGTGATTGTTCCTTCTTCCGTCGACTCAATCGGAGAAAAAGCATTTTGTCATAATGCGACTTTGGTTGTAGAAGAGAACTCATACGCTCACAAATGGGCAATCGCTAACGGTTATGATTATCAGTTTACACAAGAGGGTCTGCCAGTCGGCGTCAGCGAAATGATTGTCGACTATTTCGTCCCTGTGGCTTGGAATCAAAGAGGAGGAAAAAACCAGTTTGCTCAACAAAAGAAATATGTGGTATGTGGCAACATGGCTCATTGTATTATACTTTATCAGTTGGGTGTTGTCTACGAAGGATCTCGATGCTATGCCACTCCCGACACAATTTTCTACGCCGATTTCGACAAGGAACATCCAGACTATAGTAAGATTCCTCTTTGCTTCATGTCAACATATAGCGACGAAAAGATGCGTGATGCCGACTTACATCTATTCAACCAAGGTATGGTTTATGAGATAGACTGGATTCATAGCGAACAGCGTCAGAAATATCCGGATTGGCTTCCACGCATGGAGGAGCATGCTCCGATAAGAGTGGAACAGTACACAACTAATTTTGTGGGCGACTACAGCGAAGGTAATAAGGGAAATGACTTGTGTCCTAACGACATAGAAGAGAAAATCATTGCAAACCTAAAGGCTGGCAAACCACTATGGCATTATGCGAGACGTGCTTCTGACGGCAATTCTCACGCATTCGTGTTGGACGGAGCCCGAATCAAAGATGGAGAATTCCAAGTACATTGTAATTTTGGATTCACTGGTGACGACGACGGTTGGTTTGATTTCCGCAAACCGATACTTGAATTTGACGACCTGACATTCAGAAAGATTGTGGAGTATGAGTTGTTGGAAGGCGAGGAACTTGCGGCTTGGAAGCCATTCCGTGTCACTGATGAACAGGTGGAAAATATCAAAGCAGACACTGCTAACAAGCCATTCATCAACAATGGGCATCTACACATTCCGGAGGGAACAACCTTCGTGTTGCAGAAAGAGTTTTTGAAAAACAATGATCTGACTTCCATCTATCTCCCTTCTACTCTGCGTAGTGTAGGATCAACGGCATTCATGGGATGTGAGAATCTTACTGAGATCACAATTCCTGAAAGCATAGAGAGATTGGTAGATTTGTCGTTTGCGGATTGCTCAAATTTGAAAACCGTTTATTTTAACGCGATCAATTGCACTTATATGGGATCCGGCAACACTATCACTACATTCAAAAGGGATTCTCTCTTGTCGGATGTGATTATAGGCGACAAAGTAACGACGATTCCCAATAGAGCCTTCCGTGATCTTCCAAGCCTAAAAAAGATAGTCATTCCTGGAAGCGTGAAAACAATTGGTGTTTATGCGTTTGCATCGTCACCATTGACAGACGTCACTATATCGGATGGAGTCAAAACGATTGGAAGTTATGCTTTCAATGGCACTGCTCTCAAAACGATTTGTTTGCCCGCATCGATCGATTCGATTGGCACAGGAGTTTTCCCTAAGGGAATCAAGATAATCTGTGAAGAGGGCAGTTACGCTGAATCATACGCAAAAGCCAACAAACTTGCATATGAATATGGAAAATGCGACTGTGGAGAAGAGTCACGAGTGGGTGAAGCGTCGGCTGAAAATATTACCGTCGCACCAAATCCAACAACCAATGGCATTACAATTCAAGGAGTGAACGACGGTACAGCCAAACTCTACGATGTCAATGGCTTGCTGATGATGCAGAAAAAAATAGACGGAGATACATATGTCGACGTGACATCGCTAGCAAAAGGAGTCTATGTATTAGATATCAATGGTGTAACTTCAAAACTCGTGAAAGAATGAAAAAGCTGTTTCTATCATTATTGGTATTAGGCACAACATTAGGATCGACTGCCCAAACAATTGAGAATGGTGTTCTGAAATTTGAGGAAGGAACGACTGAAATCAAGAAAAGTGCTTACATAGAGCGACTTGACATCAAAGCCATAGAATTTCCGTCAACATTGAAATCAATCGGCAATTCGGCTTTCCGTAAGTGCTGTCATTTGAAAGGGACGCTTGTCATTCCCGACGGAGTGGAGACCATCAAAGCATCTGCATTTAGAAACTGTCTGAATTTAAGGAGTGTAGTAATCCCAGCAAGTGTGACTACAATCGAAGCCAGCGCTTTCCATACCAACACCATCATCATTGCTCCCGAAGGTTCTGCAGCCAACCTTTGGGCAATAGAGAACAATCGCGATTACCAGTTTACAACAGAGGGGCTTCCTGTCGGCGTGACAGAGATGATTCAAGACTATTTTATGGAATCAGCCTGGGATCAGCGTGGAGGTATGAACCAATACACTCCAGAAAAATGGCGTGTAGGGTGTGGAACTCTTGCCGATGCAATAATGCGCCATTATTGGGGTGTTAACTTCTACGGCTCAAAATGCTACAACACTGCCAAAGATGTCTATTTCGCGGATTTTGATGCGGATCCTGTGAATCTGGATGCTATTCCAGATATATTTTCTTGGGCTGACACGCCAGATTCGTCTATGTTGGATGCAGATAAATATCTTTGGTATGGGGTGCTTGCAACCAACTATGGACTTTTGGATGCTGCTCGCGACTACTATCCTGGATATGCGTCAGGATTGGAAGAACATTCTCCTATCCGCATGGAGCAGTATGAGTATCTTGGTTCAAGCACAACAAGGGAACGTGACAAAGAGTGGATAGAGGAATTCATTATCGACCACATGAAGCGAAAGATACCAATCGTGATGGGTGCCTTTAATATTGAAAACACAGCCCGACATCATTGGATAATAGACGGAGCAAGAATAAAGGATGGTCGTCTGCAAGTACATTCCTACTATGGTTTGGTGTGCGGATTGGAAAATGGTTGGATTTATCCTTGGGACAGAGTTTTAAATAGCGTGTTTGACTACGATGCTCCACGCCGAATATTCAGAGTGATTTATCCGCTTGAGGGTGAAGAGTTGGCAAACTGGGAGCCGTATCGCCTTACCGACGAGCAGAAGGATGCTATCAAGGCTGAGACATACCATGTGCCTACGCAGATCGGCTCGCAGTTGTATTTTCCTGAAGGCACTGTGATGGTTTCGACAACTATCCCTTTTAATGATTCAACCTCAACTTCTCTTTCTTTGCCTCTTTCATTACGTTGTATTGGTAATAATTCGTTCAAGGGACATCCTGCATTGGAAGAGGTGTCTATTCCTAAATATGTGGAATGGGTAGGATTTTATTCATTTCAGGATTGTCCATCGCTGAAGAAAGTCATTTACTCCCCTGCTAAATCAATTAATTATGCCGCGACATCTTCTCCTTTCTTGAATTGTGATAGTTTGGAGACTGTCATCATTGGAGATAATGTGAAGATAGTGTCTCAGAGATTGTTCCAGAAACTACCATCGCTTTCCCATATAACTATCCCTGGCAATGTGAGAACGGTTGGATACGCCGCCTTTATTAACAGTGGATTAAGGAGTGTTAATTTGCAGGATGGTTTGAAAGAGATTGGTCCGTATGCTTTTGAAGGAACTAAAATTGATAGCATTTATATTCCTTCCTCAGTCGACTCAATCGCGTCGGCAGCGTTCAGAAGCTGTGACTCATTGAAGGTGATCTCATACAACGCCTCAAATACAGTGTCTACTTATAGTTCATCTCCATTTGCGAAATGTGCCAACGTGGAGAAAGTGATCATCGGAGAAAACGTCACTATGATCCAGAAAAACTTGTTCAGAGATTTCCCTAATCTGAAGACGATTGTGATTCCAGGAAACGTGAAGAGCATCGGCAATTACTCATTCTACAATGATGGATTGGAGAGTGTGAAGATTTGCGAGGGAGTAGAAACAATTGGTGAGAGTGTATTCTTGAACAATGCCAATCTCACTGAAATCTGGATTCCGAAGAGTGTCACTTCCATCGGTAGCCTCAATGCCATCCCTAAGAAGGCAAAGATCTATTGTGTGGAGAATTCCTACGCACATCAGTGGGCTGTCGACAACAAGCGTTCGTTTGAATTTGCAAAATGCGACTGCTCAGAAAATGCAGGAGATAATGTGATTACAAGCAAATCTATAGCGATTTATCCAAACCCAACATCAGATTCATTTGTCATTAAGGGAGCCGAAACAGGTACTGCCAAACTATACGATGTCAATGGATTGCTGATGATGCAGAAGAAAATAGATGGAGATACATATGTCGACGTGACATCGCTAGCAAAAGGTGTCTATGTATTAGATATCAATGGTGTGAAATCTAAACTTGTGAAGGAATGAAAAAGCTGTTTCTATCATTATTGATATTAGGCACAACATTAGGATCGACAGGACAAACTGTAGAGAATGGAGTTCTGAAATTTGAAGATGGGACAATTGATATCAAGACTGCAGAATTTAATAATAGACTCGACATCCGATCTATTGAATTCCCGTCAACATTGAAAACAATCGGATCTTCCGCTTTCAGCAAATGCAGTTACCTAAAGGGGACACTTGTTATTCCAGATGGAGTTGAGACAATCAAAGGATCCGCTTTCAGATATTGCGTAAATCTTAGGAGAGTTGTCATCCCAGAGAGTGTGACCACAATCGAAGCCGACGCTTTCCATACCAACACCATCATCGTTGCCCCAGAGGGTTCAGCCGCAAATCTTTGGGCGATAGAGAACAATCGTGACTATCAATATACAGAAGAGGGGCTTCCTGTAGGCGTCACAGAGATGTTTCAAGACTTCTTTTTTGAAACAGTATGGAATCAGCGTGGAGGCAAGTGCCAGTACACTCCAGAAAATGAACGAGTGTTGTGTGGAAACCTTTCCGATGCAATGATGCGTCACTACTGGGGAATCAACTTTTATGGTTCAAAATGTTACAACACATCTAAAGATGTTTATTTTGCTGACTTTGACGAGGATTCTGTAGATATGGATGCTATTCCCGACGTTTTCTCCGACGCTGCTATTCCAGATTCTTCTATGTTGGAAGCAGATAAATACCTATGGTATCAGACGGTGACAACCAATAATGGATTTTTGGACGCAAAATACACATATTACCCTGGATACTCAGCAGGAATTGAAGAACATTCTCCTGTCCGTGTTGAGCAGTATGAATATTTAGGAAATAGCTCCACTATAGAAAAAACTAAAGAATGGCTTGAGGAATTCATCATAGATCACATGAAACGAAAGATTCCTGTGATGATGAAGGCAAAAAACCTTGCAAACACATCTAATCACGGTTGGATTATAGACGGTGCAAGAATGAAGGACGGACATCTTCAAGTCCATTCCAACTATGGTTGGTCACTGGGTGTGCATAACGGTTGGATTGATCCGTGGGATAGAATCACAAATGGCATGATAGACTACGAAGATCCGTACCGTAAGTTTAGAGTCATCTATCCTCTCGAAGGTGAAGAGTTGGCTAATTGGGAACCATATCGTCTAACTGACGAGCAAAAAGCCGCAATCAAAGCTGAGACATACCATGTGCCTACACAGATTGACTCACTGTTGTATTTTCCAGAGGGAACTGTGATCGTATCGACAAGTATTCCTTTCGTCGACTCAACATCGACATCGGTTTATTTGCCGCTAAGCCTACGCAGTATTGGTTCTAACGCATTTAAGAACCACCCGACACTGGAAGAGGTGTCAATTCCTAAATATGTGGAATCAGTCGGATATTATGCTTTTCAGAATTGCAAATCACTAAAAAAAGTCACTTACAATCCGAAAGCAAACTCATTGCAGTACTCAAACGTAACTGCTCCATTTTTGAATTGTGAAAAGTTGGAGACTGTCATCATCGGTGAGAATGTAAAATCAGTGCCTCCAAGAATGTTCCAAAAGCTACCT
>JAZUGF010000045.1:0-22147 GCA_045641065.1 Paludibacteraceae bacterium
CTTCAGCTTAAAAAGTACATCTGGTGGTACAACAATAAAAGAATCAAACTTAGATTAAACGGTATGAGCCCGGTTCAATACCGAGCCCATACTTTATAAATTTTATTTTTTTAATGTCCAACTTTTGGGGTGCACCTCATGGCTGCGTCTCTTTTTTTGTGTTATATCTAAGAAACGAGGCTATGAATTCTCCAATTTGCATCATAAATAATTGCACTGCATACTATAAGAAAAATAATTCAAAAAAATCGTAAAAAAAATGTGTTTTAGACGCATGTTATTAAAAATAAATGTAATTTTGTACCCGAATTCAAAAGGCGAATTTGTTTAATTCATATTATATACAAGAAATGAAAAAAGTTGTTCTATTCTTTGTTGCTGGTGCTGCTCTATGTCTAGCATCTTGCTGTGGTTCTAAGTGTGATAAGGCTGCTTGTGCTGCAGATTCAACTGCAACTGACACAACAGTTGTTGCTGATACTACAGTTGCTAATGACACTATCGCTGCTGATTCTACAGCTGCTGATTCTACAGCTACTGACACAACTGCTGCAAAGTAAGAAATTTACTCAGAAGGCATTAGGCTTCATCCTTACGGGTGGAGCCTTTTTTGTTTCCTAAAAATTCTTAATTGTTAGAAAATAATTGATGCGGGTAGGGTGGTAAAGCATAAAATTATATGTAATTTCGCATTTGGATTTGATAATTATAGCTGATGAGAAAAGAAAAAAGAGCATTTTTTGCGTTTTGGATATCGCTGATGTCGGTATTTTGTGCTAGTGCGCAGCAGGTGAGTATCTCTCCTGATCTTCAGAAAATAATTTGGGCTTCTCATTTTGTAGTCAATAACTATGTAGATACAGTTAACGAGAAAGAATTTGCAGATGAGGCAATTGCTGCAATGTTGCAGACGTTGGATCCTCACTCCTCATATATTCCGAAAGAAGAAGTAGAGAAAGCAAATGAAGGTTTGCGTGGAGATTTCGACGGAATTGGAGTCACATTCCAGATGTTGGAAGATACAATGGTGGTGATGCAGACTATCAGTGGAGCTCCTGCTGAGAAGGTAGGAATCATGGCTGGAGATAAAATCATTGCTGTTGATGGTGAGAACATCGTTAAGATGAGCACAAATGAGATTCAGAAACGTGTGCGTGGACCACGCGGTACTGATGTGAATATTGAAGTGGTAAGAGGTGGAGAGCCTTCTCCATTACAGTTTGTAATCACAAGAGATAAGATACCTTTGTATAGTGTGGATGCGTCGTATATGATTGACAGTGAGGTTGGATATATCAAAATCAACCGTTATGCCCGCACAACAATGGATGAGTATGTTGATGCTTTCAACAAACTATCTAAGCAGGGAATGAAGTATATGATAATCGACCTTCAGGGTAACGGAGGTGGATTCTTGAACACAGCAAAGGATCTTGTATCTATGTTTGTTCCTGAAAACTCTATGGTAGTTTACACAGAGGGTGTTCATCAGCCAAGACAGGAATACCGTTCTTCTGACAGGTATTTTGATGGAGATGGAGCAATGATGGCACCGTCGAAGAGAAAAGAGGGACAGTTCCGTGAGAATGTCACAACTCTTACACCTCATGAGAATAGACTTGTGATTTTGGTCGATGAGAATTCAGCATCTGCGTCGGAGATTACAGCAGGAGCATTGCAGGATCTTGACCGTGCAGTCATTGTAGGACGTCGTACATTTGGTAAGGGTTTGGTGCAGAAACCATTCAAGTTCCAGGACGGAAGTGAGATGCGTTTGACTATCGCTAAGTATTATACTCCGTCAGGCAGATGTGTGCAGAAGCCATACGAGAAAAATGGAAAGAAAGACTATGCCAAGGATTTGAGCGACAGATGGGCACGTGGAGAGTATATGCACGAAGACAGTATCTCTTTCCCAGATTCGTTGAAATACACAACTCTATATAAGGGACGTACAATCTACGGAGGTGGAGGAATCATGCCAGATGTGTTTGTTCCGTTTGACACAACTTACAACACTGCCTATTATAGAAAAGTAATCGGAAAGGGAATTCTCAATAAGTATTGCTTGAAGTATGTTGAGAGAAACAGAGAGAAGCTAAATGGCAAGTACGATTATGAGCAGGAAGGTTCGTTTGCTGAGTTCGACAAGAGTTTTGCTGTTACAGATGAAATGTTGGAGGAAATGTTGAAGCAGGCAGATGATGCAAAAATAGAGCGTGATGAGGAGCAGATTAAGCGATCACGCGAGCATATGAAGATCAACATGAAGGCTTTGATCGCAAGTGATCTATGGGGCCATGCAACATACTATCAGATTATGAACAATCAGAGTGATGTTGTTAAGAAGGCATTGGAGATCATCAAGGATCCAAAACTTTATAGTGAGTCATTCGTCGACAGAAAGAGCAAGACGAAGGAAGCCGATAAGAAGAAAAAGAAATAAATGTAGAGACGCGAGATCTCGCGTCTTCACAATTTGAAGAAACAAAAGACGGGGTTATACACTCCGTCTTTTTTCATGTTTTTTAGCATAAATTGTTGAAACCGCTATGTTTTATCCACATTCTACGGATTTTTTCAAAATTCTCTTTTTATAATCAAAAATTATCACGAAATTTGTGCGATTTTTTAAGAACTGAAAAAAATTAAAGAATATGCACGCATACAGACCATTAAATTTGGTGCTTGAAGACGGTACCGTTTTTGAAGGAAAATCGTTTGGTTACGAGGCTCCTGTTTCTGGTGAGGTGGTTTTCGCCACAGCCATGGTAGGTTATCCAGAAAGTTTGACGGACCCATCTTACGCAGGCCAGTTGCTAACAGTTACTTTTCCTCTAGTAGGAAACTATGGTGTTCCTAGTGATGAAAAGGACGAGTTTGGTATTTCCAAATTTTATGAATCTGACAAAATTCAGGCATCTGCAATCATCATTTCCGACTATTCAGATCGCTACAGTCACTGGAACGCAGTCAAGAGCCTAGGCGATTGGCTAAAGGCAGAGAAGGTTCCTGGTATCTGTGGAATCGACACTCGTGAGCTTACGAAGATCGTTCGTGAGAAGGGTGCTATGAAGGGTAAGTTGGTTTTCCCTGATGAGAAACAGGACATCCCATTCGTTGATCCAAATATCGAGAATCTTGTTGCTAAGGTTAGCTGCAAGGAGGTTGTCACTTACGGTAAGGGTAAGAACAAGATCGTGATGGTCGACTGTGGTGTCAAGAATAATATTATCCGTTGTTTGTTGAAGCGTGACGTTACCCTAACTCGCGTGCCTTGGGACTACGATTTCAACACTCTAGAGTACGACGGACTATTCATCTCTAACGGTCCGGGTAACCCTGCTCTTTGTGGAAAGACAGTGGAGCATATCCGCGTCGCTTTGAAGAACAACAAGCCAATCTTCGGTATCTGTATGGGTAACCAGTTGCTTTCAATCGCAGCAGGAGCTCAGACATATAAGTTGAAGTACGGTCACCGTAGCCACAACCAGCCAGTGAGCATGGTAGGCAGCACACGTGCTTATATCACTTCGCAGAATCACGGTTTCGCCGTTGATAATAATACAATCCCTTCAGATTGGGAGCCATTGTTCATCAATATGAACGACGGTACAAATGAGGGAATCCGTCACAAATCAAAACCATTCTTCTCGGCTCAGTTCCACCCAGAGGCTTGCTCTGGTCCGACTGATACTGAATTCCTTTTCGATACATTCGTAGACATGGTTGCTCAGAAGAGCACAAAGCCAGTCAGCATCATCGACGAGGGTAAGTTCACAGGCCCTAAGAAGTACAACAAGGTATTGCTTCTTGGTTCAGGTGCGTTGAAGATCGGTGAGGCTGGAGAGTTCGACTACTCTGGTTCACAGGCTTTGAAGGCACTTCGTGAAGAGGGAATCAAGACAGTTTTGATCAATCCAAACATCGCTACAGTCCAGACATCTGAAGGTGTTGCCGACAAGGTTTACTTCCTGCCTGTGACTCCTGAATTCGTTGAGAGAGTTATCCAGAAGGAGCGTCCAGACGGAATCTTCTTGTCATTCGGTGGTCAGACTGCATTGAACTGTGGTGTGGCTCTATACGAGAGTGGCATTCTAAAGAAATACAACATCGAGGTGCTTGGTACACCAGTACAGGCAATCATCGATACAGAGGACCGCGAGATCTTCAACTCAAAGTTGGCAGAGATCAACGTCAACTATATTAAGAGTGAGGCTGTAACAGACCTTGATCACGCGTTGAAGGCAGCAAACATGCTAGGTTATCCAGTTATCGTACGTGCAGCATACGCACTTGGTGGACTTGGATCTGGTTTCTGCAACAACGATGATGAGTTGAAGGTACTTGTTGAGAAGGCATTCTCTTACTCACCACAGGTGTTGGTAGAGAAGTCTTTGAAGGGTTGGAAAGAGGTTGAGTACGAGGTTGTACGTGATAAGTACGACAACTGTATTACTGTATGTAATATGGAGAACTTCGACCCACTTGGAATCCACACAGGTGAGTCAATCGTAGTCGCTCCATCACAGACACTTTCAAATAAGGATTATCACAAACTACGTGAGACTGCAATCAAGATCATCCGCCACATCGGAATCGTTGGTGAGTGTAATGTGCAGTACGCATACGACCCACAGAGCGAGGATTACCGAGTAATCGAGGTTAACGCTCGTCTATCTCGTTCGTCAGCTTTGGCATCAAAGGCAACAGGTTATCCTCTTGCATTCGTTGCTGCAAAACTTGGTATGGGTTACGCTTTGCCTGAGTTGAAGAATTCAGTGACAAAGGAGACTTCAGCATTCTTCGAGCCTGCTCTTGACTATATCGTATGTAAGATTCCTCGTTGGGATCTTGGTAAGTTCCAGGGAGTTAGCCGCTTGCTTGGTTCTTCAATGAAGTCAGTAGGTGAGATTATGGCTATCGGACGTACATTCGAGGAGAGCATCCAGAAGGGTCTACGTATGATCGGTCAGGGAATGCACGGATTCGTTGCGAACAAGGATTTGATGTCCGACAATTTGGACGCTGCTTTGTCTCAGCCAACAGATAAGCGTATCTTCTATCTTGCTCAGGCTCTTCACGAAGGTTATTCAATCCAGAAGATCCACGATTTGACTAAGATCGACTTGTGGTTCTTGCAGAAACTTGAGAATATCATCAATCTTGAGAAGGAGTTGGCAGGCTTCAACTCATTGAAGGAATTGCCAGACAATATCCTACTTCGTTCAAAGCAGTTAGGATTCTCAGACTTCCAGATTGCTCGTCTAGTCACTAAGTGTGACAACAACGTTATCGAGAAAGAGATTTTGAATGTCCGTGCTCACAGAAAGAGCAAAGGTATCGTGCCAGTTGTTAAGCAGATCGATACACTTGCCGCTGAGTATCCAGCACAGACAAATTATCTATATGTAACATATTGCGGTACAGCAAACGATGTCAAGTACGTTGGTGACCATAAGTCAGTAGTTGTACTTGGTTCAGGTGCATACCGTATCGGATCATCAGTAGAGTTCGACTGGTGTGGAGTTAACGCTCTTAACACTATCCGCAAGGAGGGTCTTCGTTCAGTGATGATCAACTACAACCCAGAGACAGTTTCTACAGACTACGATATGTGCGACAGACTTTACTTTGATGAGTTGAGTTTTGAGCGCGTAATGGATATCCTAGAGTTGGAGAATCCTAAGGGTGTAATTGTGTCGACTGGAGGTCAGATTCCAAACAACCTTGCAGTTAAATTGTCAGACGCAGGTGTGACATTGCTAGGTACACAGGCTGTGGATATCGACCGTGCTGAGGATCGTCAGAAGTTCTCTTCAATGTGTGATGAGCTAGGCATTGACCAGCCACGTTGGAGCGAGTTGACAAGCCTAGAGGACATCTACGGATTCGTTGATCAGGTAGGATTCCCAGTTTTGGTTCGTCCATCATATGTGCTTTCAGGTGCCGCAATGAACGTTTGCTACGACAAGTCGCAGCTTGAGAACTTCTTGAAGCTTGCAGCTAACGTATCTAAGAAGCACCCAGTTGTAATCTCTGAGTTTATGGAGAGATGCAAGGAGATCGAGATCGACGCCGTAGCACAGAACGGAGAGATCGTAGTTTACGCAATCTCTGAGCATATTGAGTTTGCCGGAGTTCACTCAGGTGACGCCACAACTCAGTTCCCACCACAGAAGATTTACGTTGAGACAGTACGCAGAATCAAGGCAATCGCAAGAAAGATTGCAGCTGCACTTCATATCTCTGGTCCATTCAATATCCAGTTCTTGGCTAAGAACAACGAGATCAAGGTTATCGAGTGTAACTTGCGTTCATCACGAAGCTTCCCATTCGTATCAAAGGTATTGAAGATCAACTTCATCGAGTTGGCTACAAAGATCATGTTGGGTCAGAAGGTAGAGAAGCCAGAGAAGAGTGCATTTGATTTGGATTATGTAGGTGTTAAAGCATCACAGTTCTCATACGCTCGTTTGGCGCAGGCTGATCCAGTTCACGGAGTAGACATGAGCTCAACAGGTGAGGTAGGATGTATCGGAGATGATTTGTCAGAGGCATTGTTGAAGTCATTGCTTTCTGTAGGATACAAGATCCCTAAGAAGAACGTGATGATCTCATCAGGAGAGACTAAGTCGAAGGTAGATTTGCTTGACGCATGTAAGATGCTACAGGATAACGGATTCGATATCTACGCAACATACGGAACATACAAGTTCTTGTATGAGAATGGAATTCAGTCTACACCAGTGGGTTGGCCAGATGAACCAAATGCAAAGAAGAACGTTATGGAGATGATCCACAACAAGGAGTATGATTTGGTTATCAACATCCCTAAGAACAATACACAGCGTGAGATCGAGAACGGATATGCGATCCGTCGTGGAGCTATCGATTTCAACATTCCGTTGATCACAAACGCACGCCTAGCAAGTGCATTCATCCGTTCAATCTGCGAATTGAAGTTTGAGGATATCAAGATCAAGAGCTGGGATGAGTATTAATAGATAGATTTTTTTCTAATATAAAGAATAGAGTGGCGTTATGTCACTCTGTTCTTTTTATTATGAATTTTTGAAATCATTGGTAATGTAGCATTATTTTCGATCATTTCTTATCTTTGAACATCGTTATAAAATTATGAATATATGAAAAAACTTTTTTATACAATTGCTACATTGTCTTATGCATTTGTTGCTTCATCTGCATCTCTAAGCAAAGAGCAGACAGAAACATTGAATGATAAGATAAAAGACTATGCGACAGTAAGTCATTTTTACGAAAACAGGGCTCTTGTAAGCAAAGACGGGAAGTCTGGATTTATCAACAAGGCAGGTGAGGTTGTTATCCCTTTGCAATTTGATAATGTTAGTAGTGGCTCATATTTCAGGAATGGTTTGTGCATTGATCAATCATTCGGTGCTATTGATAGTTTGGGTAATCGTGTCGTTCCAGAAGGTAAAGTGACAAGAATTGCAAGATTTCCAGAAAGAAGACAACGCCAATTCGATATCAACCAATTCCCACAATATGTGCCATTAGATGTCGTAGAGATAGAAACAGCACCGAACCAAAAGGTGACTTATTGCTTTGAGAGAGGAAAACTATTGTTTACAATGGATAATGACTGGCCCGTTGTACATGAAATCACAGGAAAAGTTCTCTCTAAGACGAAGAAGGGGAAGAAAATATATTTTGGTGAGGCAGAATTACAAAATCAAGGGTTCCAAGTTTTGCTTCCCCAAATTCCGAGAGGAGGGTGTTTGGTTTTGGGAAAAGGTGGTAAATATCAACTTGTGGATACTGATTTCAACGAGGTGTTTACAAGTGACAAGATTTTGGATTATGTAGATGGAACTGTTGTTTATGTAGATAGTCGTTCAGTAGCCACAGAGGTGGGTGAACAGACTTTTCCTTTTACAACATCTCTTTATAAGGACAAGAAGCTTCTTTTGGATAAGTTGTACTTGGACTATAAGAAATTTGGAAACTATCTTTTCTTTGACGGACAAGATGTTAACGAAGATTTTAAGCAATTAATTGGAGAAGACACGCCTGAGTCTGCTAAAAAGAAAGTTTTGTGTTCGTTGGATGGAAAAATTGTTGATGCTATTCCATTAGGGAAAAACAGGCTGAAGTTGTATGTAAATGGTGAAGAATCTAACTGGAAATTTGAGGACGCAAATGGAAAAGCAATCATTGAAGAACCCGTATTGCCTATAGGAGGTGCTTGGTTTGGTAAGAAATGTGTGGCGTTAGAAACTATGAGTACTACAATTGAAGGGAAGCATGTCTGTGTTGATGTTGCTACAGGAGATACGGTGCATGTGCCTGAATACAGCTATGTGTTCAACTTTATAGAGAACGGTATTGTTAAATTTTCTGATTTGCAAAAGTATGATGTGCACGAGTTTAACTCTAGTTCCCTTGGAGATTATAATGTTCAGCTTTCGCAAAAGGATAATGAGTTGAATACAATGTTCCTAAGGAAAATGAACAATTCAGACAATCTAATTCATCTCAAGAGTGTAGAGTCAGCTAAATTCTTGGAGCAAGGTTTTCAGGTTGTGACATATTTTTCTGACGAACTTCTTAAAGTGAAGTATAATAACAGATGGTATTTCTTGAATGACAAGGGGGAAGGAATAAAGTAGTCAAAGTATTTTAAATAAGCGTGTTTGGACCTATTGGCATTGGAGGGAATTTTTCAACAATTTTAGGAAAAGGGTGGAATTATTTGCATAGAAGAAAAATAATCACTACTTTTGCACCGCTTTTAAAGCGAATTATTTTAATTAATTAATAAACAAGTTATGTTGAATCATTACGAAGTCGTTTTCATCTTAACTCCCGTTTTGTCTGACGAACAGATGAAGGAAACGGCAGCAAAATTCAAGAGCGTACTTGTTGACGAAGGATCAAAGATCGTTAACGAGGAGCTTTGGGGAATGCGTAAGCTTGCTTATTCAATCGACAAGAAGAGCTCAGGCTTTTACTGCTTGTTCGAGTTTGAGGCAGAGCCTACAATGGTAGAGAAATTGGAGCTACAGTTCCGTCGTGACGAGAAGGTGCTACGTTTCTTGACTACTAAGTTGGACAAGTATGCAGTAGAGTACGCTGTAAAGAGAAAGAACGGTAAAAAGGAGAACTAAGATTATGGCACAGAACGCATCAGAAATTAGATATTTGACGCCTCCTACAGTAGACGTTAAGAGAAAGAAGTACTGCCGTATCAAGAAGAACGGTAACAAGTATATCGACTACAAGGATCCTGAATTTTTGAAGAAGTTCCTTAACGAGCAGGGTAAGATTTTGCCTCGCCGTCTAACTGGTACATCTTTGAAGTTCCAGCGTAAGGTTGCTCAGGCTGTTAAGCGTGCTCGTCACCTTGCATTGCTACCATACGTAACAGATTTGTTGAAGTAAAAAACAGGAGGAATAACAATGGAAATTATATTGCTAGAGGACGTTGCTAATCTTGGTTACAAGGATGACGTCGTAAAGGTAAAGAACGGATACGGTCTTAACTACCTTATTCCTCAGGGAAAGGCTATCGTTGCTACTCCTTCTGCAAAGAAGGTATTGGCTGAGAACTTGAAGCAGAGAGCTCACAAGCTTGCTAAGATCAAGGCTGATGCTGAGGAGTTGGCTGCTAAGTTGAACGCAGTTTCACTTACAATCGCTACTAAGGCTAACAAGGAGTCTGGTGCTATCTACGGATCAGTTACTAACATCCAGATTGCTGAGGCTCTTGAGAAGGCTGGTTACAGTGTAGACAGAAAGATCATCTCTGTTAAGGAGAACGTTAAGGCTCTTGGTGAGTACGTTGCTGTTGCTCGTCTTCACAAGGAGGTTGCTGCAGAGATTAAGTTCAGCGTTGTTGCTGAATAATTTCTTCTCAACAATAAGAAATAAGGCGTTGTTCATATGAACAACGCTTTTTTTTGTCTTTTTGTGAAAAATTTTGCCGTTTTTGTGAAAAAATGAAAGAAAAAGCCTAATTTTGAACTGAATTTGTAAACAAGAAACAAAAAAAGTTGAGTAATGGAAAAAATCGACGACTTAGATAGGCAGATTCTCAATATTATTACTAAGAATGCGAGAATCCCGTTTAAGGATATTGCTGAGGATTGTGATGTGTCGAGAGCGGCAATCCACCAGCGTGTACAGCGCCTTATCGATACTGGCGTGATCGTAGGTTCGGGTTATCATGTTAACCCTAAGACTTTAGGCTACCAGACTTGTACTTACATCGGTATCAAGCTTGAGAAGGGCTCTATGTATGCGACTGTTGTCCCAGAATTGGAAAAAATCCCTGAGGTTGTAGAGTGTCATTTCACAACTGGACCATACACTATGATGGTCAAGCTGTATGCAAGAGACAACGAAGATTTGATGGATCTTCTAAATGGTAAAATCCAGAGTATCAAGGGCGTAACGTCGACTGAGACTTTGATCTCTTTGGATATGAGTATTAAAAGAGAAGTGCCAATTTCAATATTATAAAATGGAACATAAATTATTGATATATAATACACTTACACGTACTAAACAGTTGTTCAAGCCTTTGCATGAGCCATTCGTTGGTATGTATGTTTGTGGTCCGACTGTCTACGGAGACGGTCATCTAGGTCATGCTCGTCCGGCTATCACTTTCGATATCCTATACAGATTCTTGACTCATCTTGGTTACAAGGTGCGCTACGTCCGCAATATCACAGACGTTGGCCACTTGGAGCACGATGCTGACGAGGGTGAGGATAAGATCGCTAAGAAGGCACGTCTTGAGCAGAAGGAGCCTATGGAGGTGGTGCAGTATTATCTTAACCGTTACCACTCAGCGATGGACCAGCTTGGAGTATTGCCACCAAGCATCGAGCCTCACGCGTCGGGCCATATCATTGAGCAGATTGATTTCGTGAAGAAGATCCTTGACGCTGGTTACGCATACGAGAGCGAAGGATCTATCTATTTCGACGTGAAGAAATACAACAAAGATCACCGCTACGGTAAGTTGTCGGGCAGAAATATCGAGGATTTGCTTGAGACTACACGTGATCTTGACGGTCAGAGCGAGAAGCATTGCGCACTTGACTTTGCATTGTGGAAGAAGGCTCAGCCAGAGCATATCATGCGTTGGCCTTCACCATGGAGCGACGGTTTCCCTGGTTGGCACATGGAGTGTTCAGCTATGGGTACTAAGTATCTTGGCGAAGAGTTTGATATCCACGGAGGTGGTATGGACTTGATCTTCCCTCACCATGAGTGTGAGATCGCACAGAGCACAGCTGCTCTTGGCAAGGAGACAGTTCACTACTGGATGCATAATAATATGATTACCATCAACGGACAGAAGATGGGTAAGTCTCTTGGAAACTTCATCACTTTGGATGAGTTCTTTACAGGAAACCATAAACTTCTTACTCAGGCTTACGCACCGATGACAATCCGTTTCTTCATTCTACAGGCTCACTACCGTAGCACCGTCGACTTTAGTAATGATGCTTTGATCGCAGCAGAGAAGGGATTCGCAAGATTGTGTGAGAGCTATGCAAGATTGCAGAAGCTAACACCGTCGAAGGAGACTACAATGGAGATGAAGAATTATCGCCAGCTTTGTGAGGAGGCTATGCTTGATGATTTGAATACACCAATCGTAATATCTCATTTGTATGACGCTACACGTATCATTAATACAGTGTCAGATGGCAAGGCTACAATCTCTGAGGCTGATTTGAAGGAGTTGAAAGAGGTATTTGACTTGTATTTGATAGAGTTGCTTGGTATGAGAGTGGAAGAGAACTCAGGAGCCGCAAATGACGCTTATAAGGGTGCTGTTGATTTGCTTTTGGAGATCAGAAAGCAGTCGAAAGCGAACAAAGATTGGGCTACAAGTGATAAAATCCGTGATGAATTGGCTAGACTAGGATTCAAGGTTAAGGACACTAAGGACGGATTTGAGTGGAGCTTGTAAAAACATGTTTTACAATATAAAAAGCGTGAGCAAAACGTTAAAAAACAGATTTTTTAACATTTTTCTTATGCTGAAAAATTGTGGGTTTGTTTTTTAAGACTATTTTTGCATCGTTTCGTATCATAAGATGCGGGACAAGGTTTTATAATTAGGAATATTAATTAAAAAAAAAGAGTATGATAAAGAAAGTTTTACTTGCTGGTAGCGTTCTTTCTCTTGCTGCTGCTGTAAACGCAGGTGAGAAGGAGTTCTACGTAATTAAGGACGGTAAGATGGTTAACTGTGAGTTCGTTAAGGGCGATGTTGCTGACGACATGCAGACAATCATTAAGGAGTCTAAGAATGACGCTGGTGATGACATGGTTGAGATCGTCAATCCAGCTGAGAAGTATACTGCAGGATGGGTTTACTTGCCAGAGGCAATCGATTTGAATCAGGCATGGATTCTTGATGTAGAGTACTACTTCAATAAGGATATCAACTTCTCAGGAGAGAACATCAAGCGTGAAGGTTTGTCATTCGATTTGATGGCAGATACAATTCCTGTTGATGGTGCAACTTGGGCAACAAGCAGAGCTCAGGAGGAGTACCGTATTTCTCACGTATCAATCGACTGTACATGGCGTGATTTCATCGACATGGTAGATGGTGATACAGTAACTAACAACTACGGTGTTGGTAAGTTGAGAAACGTAAGAAAGTATGTTTACTCTTCTCTATCTCTACCAAAGGGTGTTGCTAAGAGAGGTGACGCTAACAAGGTTAAGGCTATCTTCATGTCAATCTTCCCAGAAGGTGGTGTTGAGGCATCTTGTTTCATCAAGAACTTGAAGTTCGTTTCTGAGGGAACTAAGCCATTCTACGCAGATAAGCTAGCTCCTTTGGCTGGTGAGGGTACAATCTACATTGGTTCTGTATCTAACTACATCTATGGAACATACGCTTCTAACGATCTAGAGAAGCAGGAGTCAAGCAAGAAGTTCCCTGCATTCGATCCTACTAAGATGATCGGTCAGCAGTTGTTCCTTGCTAAGAGCTCAGATCCATACTACTCATACATGGGTTCAGACCGTATGTACTGTGAGACTGGTGAGCAGCGTGAGGCTGGATTCTTCGACACTGAGTACGGATTCCTTCCATACCTAAAGGCAGCTACTACAGACAACGAGAGAGTTGATGAGTCTGGTAATCTTTCAGATGCTGTTATCCGTATTCCTCTAGGTGAGGGTGCTGTAGATAAGACTATCTCTGTCGCTATGCGTCTTGGTCACAACGCTGGTACATCTGGTGATTTGACTCCATATGCAGATTATATCGCTGGATCTAAGGATATAGCATTCCCTGTAGAGTACAGATTTGAGAGTGGTAACGCTGCAAAGGTTTCTAGTGCTACTGATTGGACTGCATTCCGTCCAACATACACTAAGGGTGGTGATGACTTTGTAGATTCTATCCCTACATTGATGTCTATGGTTTACGGTGATGTAGAGCTTCCTTCAAAGGATTACAACTATATCTCATTGCGTTTCCGTACAAATGATGTTATCTCTTACATGTTCACAGATTTGAGATTGACAGGTGACAAGAACGCATGGCCAGTTAAGACTAATGATGTAGTTCTTGGTGAGGACTTCGCTGGTTTCATGATTCCTGAGAACCCTAAGTCAGGTGTTGAGAACGTAATCGCTAAGGGTGAGGTTTCTATCTATCCTAATCCTGCAACTGACGTTATCACAGTATCTAACGAGGGTGTTAAGAGCGTAGCTATCTACACTGTAGCTGGTGCTTTGGTTGCTTCTTCTGAGTCTAACTCAGTTAACGTAGCTGGCTTGGCTAACGGTATCTACGTTGTTAAGGCTAACACAGAGGCTGGTGTAATCACAGGTCAGATCATCAAGAAGTAATTCTTGCACGTAATATCAAGACACAATGAGTCTTGACATAAAACATGAGGAGCGGACAAACTGTTCGCTCCTCTTTTTTTGTATAGTTTACTGTTTATTTTCATGCCTTTTTTATGTTTTTTGTATAGACTCTTGCACAACGTTTTTTTTAATGTAAATTTGCATTAATTCGTGTAACAATTGATTATAAAAAAGTGAATTTGGAAATTATTATTAGATGCGTATGAAAGAAAAAGTGTTTCTTGTCAGTGGCCTCCTTTCTTTTACGTTTGCAACATCCGCAGCAGAGAAAGAAATCTACGTTATAAAAGACGGAAAGATGGTCAACTGTGAGTTTATCCCAAGTGTTGACCCAACGATTGACCCTACAATCATCAAAGAGTCTAAAAACGACAACGGAGATGATATGGTTGAAATTAAAAATCCTGAGAATAATTACACTCAAGGATTGCTCTATCTTCCTGAAGCGGTAGATTTGAATAAAACGTGGTATCTGGAAGTTGAATACTATTTCAATAAGGATGTTAAGTATTCAGACTGGAATCTAAAGCGTGAAGGATTGGTTTTTGACCTTATGGCCGATACAACAGCTTTGAGAGATGTTGTTTGGACAGATACACCGTATAAAAATAATGAGAATTATCGTATAGCCCATGTTTCTATTGACTGTGCTCTACGTGATTTCATAGATTACGACGCTGCAACAGGGGATACGTTGATCAACAAATTCGGTGTTGGCAAGTTGAGATCCGTGAAAAAGTATGTCTACTCGTCGCCATTCCTTCCAAAAGCAGTTTCTGAGAGAGGAGATGCAAACCAGGTTAAGGCTATTTATATGTCGATCTTCAATGAAGGTGAAGCAGAGACATCTTGTTTTATCAAGAATCTAAAGTTTGTTTCTGAAGGAACAAAGCCATTCTATGCCGACAAATTTACTCCTTTGGATAATGAAGGTACGATTTATATGAGTCGTATAAGCAACCTTGTTTATGGTACATACAAAGGCGACACTAAACTTGCAGAACAGATAAAAGTAAAGAACCGTCCACCATTTGATCCGACAAAAATGTATGGTCAGCAGTTGTTTTTGTCTAATTCGGATGATGCATATTATTCATGGCTTAACGTAGATCGTTTGTTCTGCGAAATGGGAGAACAGCGTTCTGTAGGATTCTACGATACAGAGTACGGATTCCTTCCATACATGAAGGCAGCAACTGTAGATAATGAAAGAATTGATGAAGATGGTATTATAGCAGACGCAGCTCTTCGTATACCTTTGATGGAGGGTACTGTAGACAATACAATCTCTGTTGCTATGCGTCTTGGCCATAATTCTGGTTATACTGGAGAGTTGACTCCATATAGCGATTATGTTGAAAATTCAAAAGATATTCGTTTCCCTGTAGAATATAGATTTGAGAGTGGTAATGCTACAAAGATTGATTCTAAGACAGAATGGATGCAGTTCCGCCCAACATATACTAAGGGAGGAGACGATTATGTTGACTCTATCCCAACTTTGATGACAATGGTTTACGGTGACGTGAAACTTCCATCAAAGGATTATAACTACATCACTATACGTTATGTATCTAATGATGTGATCTCATACATGTTCACAGATTTGACTTTGACTGGAGACAAAGAGACTTGGCCAACTACAGATTCTAATTATTCACATGAAAAGGATTTTGCAAACTATGTTATTCCAGTAGGTTACAAACTTGATGTAAAAGATCCGGTTGAAAACCCAGTCGTAAATAATGAGAAAGAGTTCTACATTATTAAAGATGGTAAGATGGTGAACTGTGAATTTGTGAAGGCAGATACTGCTGACAACGAGCAAACACTCATTATAGAGTCTAAGAATGACAAGGGTGAGGATATGGTTGAAATTAAGAATCCTGAGAATAATTACACTTATGGAATGCTATATCTTCCTGAAGCAGTTGACTTGAACAAAACGTGGTACTTAGAAGTAGAATACTATTTCAATAAGGATGCTAAGTTTTCTATCTGGAATGCCAAGCGTGAAGGATAAACTTTCAATCTTATGGCAGACACTGCGGCTATGGGTGATGTTAATTGGAATAGCATTCCGTTTCGAAATAATGAGAATTATCGAATAGCTCATGTGTCTATTGACTGTGGATACCGTGATTTCATAGATTACGACGCTGCAATAGGTGATACAGTGGTTAATAGATTCGGAGTTGGCAAGTTAAGAACAGTAAGAAAGTATGTTTACTCTTCTCTATTACTTCCTCAGGGAGTTGCTGAGAGAGGCGACGCTAACCAGGTCAAGGCTATTTATGTGTCTATCTTCAACGAAGGGGAAACAGAGACATCTTGTTTTATCAAGAATCTAAAGTTTGTTTCTGATGGAACAAAGCCATTTTATGCAGACAAGTTTATGCCATTGTCCAATGAGGGTACTATTTATATGAGTAGTGTGTCTAATTTCGTTTATGGTACATATAATGATGGCACAAATATTGAAAAACAGGTGAAGACCAAGAAGTACTCAGGAATCTCACCAAATAGTTTGTACGGACAGCAGGCATTCCTTTCTGAGTGTACAGATCCTTACTATTCATACATGAATTCTGATCGTATGTACTGTGAATATGGAGAACAGCGTTCTGTAGGATTCTACGACACAGAGTACGGATTCCTTCCATATGTGAAGGCTGCAACCGAAGATAACGAAAGAGTTGATGAAGATGGTATTTTAGCTGATGCTATCATTCGTATTCCTATGATGGAGGGTACTGTTGACAAGAAAATCTCTATCGCTATGCGTCTTGGCCATAATGCTGGTTATTCTGGAGATTTGACTCCATATAGCGATTATGTTGAAAATTCAAAAGATATCCGTTTCCCTGTAGAATATCGTTTTGAGAGTGGTAATGCTACAAAGATTGATTCTAAGACAGAGTGGATGCAGTTCCGCCCAACATATACTAAGGGAGGAAACGATTATGTTGACTCTATCCCAACAATGATGACAATGGTATATGGCGACGTGGAGCTTCCATCAAAGGAATACACATATATTACATTGCGTTATGTGCCTAATGATGTAATCTCATACATGTTCACAGATTTGACTTTGACTGGCGACAGATATGCATGGCCAACTAAAACTAGTGAAATTACACTAGGAAAGGATTTTGCAGATTACATGATTCCTTTTACAGCGATATCTCATAGTGCAGGTGAAGAAACAAGCGTGGATAATGTAATTGGAGATGTTGAGACAGTGTTCTATCCAAACCCTGCTTCTGATGTCATTAACGTCGCTGCTGAGGGTGTCGAGAACGTATCTGTTTACACTGTATTCGGAGTTTTGGTTGCATCTTCTGATTCTAACAAGGTTAACGTGGCTAATTTGGCTAAGGGCGTTTATGTAGTTAAGGCAACAACAGCGTCTGGTGTAATCACAGGTCAGATCATCAAGAAGTAATTCTTGCACGTAATATCAAGACACAATGAGTCTTGACACAAAACATGAGGAGCGGACAAACTGTTCGCTCCTCTTTTCGTTTTCGTTTTGGCCTTCGTTTTCGTTTTCGTTATCATTTTCGTTTTGGTTTATAGATTTATTTCTTATCTTTGAGATATTAAAAATGATAGCTTATGAAAAAAGGAAAAAAATCAAATAAAGCATTTAGCATTGGTAAAAATGCTATGCGTCCGAAGAAGAATAATAAGAACCGAGATAAGAATCGTGAATCTGCTGTTTCTGTACGTAAAAGAGAGATAATCAACGATATATCTAAGTATTTTTCTGAATATCAGGGTGAACCAATCTCATACAAAGAGGTTGCAGCCACTCTTGGTTACGAAGGTATGACAGCACGTCAGCAGATTATTGATGTGCTTCAGGAGTTTGCTGAGACAGGATATCTTATAGAGGGTCCTATTGGTAAATATCGTCTAAATCCTCGTATGGGATCGCTTATCGGTACTATCACTGTAAAACGTGGTGGTGGAGCTATTCTTGTGCCTGAAGACGGTGGCGATGAAATCTTCATTGGCGACCGTAACCTTAACAAAGCCGCTGTGGGTGACACAGTGAAGGTTCGCTTGTTCGCACGTCGACAGGGCAAAGAGCAGGAAGGTGAGGTTATGGAGGTGTTGAAACGCGAGCGTGACACTTTCGTAGGTAAACTAAATGTTAAGGAGAATTACGCATTCTTGCTTGTCGACAATAGAATTCTTGGAAACGATATCTTTGTGCCAATCGATAAGTTGAATGGTGCTAAAGACGGAGATAAGGCAATCGTTAAGATTATAGACTGGGCTGAGAAGGGAAGAAATCCTGTCGGTGAGGTGACTGTTGTGCTTGGAAGTTCTGGCGACAACAACGCTGAGATGCATGCCATCCTTTGCGAGTTTGGTTTGCCATACAGCTATCCTGCTGAGGTGGAGGCTTTCGCTGATACTATCTCAGACGAGATTACTTCAGAGGAGATCGCTAAGCGTCTTGACTGTCGTGGAATCCCAACATTCACTATCGACCCTAAAGATGCCAAGGACTTCGACGATGCGTTGTCTATCCGTAAGATGGATAATGGCAATTGGGAGGTCGGTGTCCATATCGCCGACGTTACTCACTACGTCCACCTTGATGATATCATTGAGCAGGAGGCTGTCAGCCGTGCAACCAGCGTATACCTTGTAGACCGTACTATCCCAATGCTTCCAGAGAGATTGTGTAATAAGGTTTGTTCACTTCGTCCAGACGAGGAGAAACTTTGCTACTCTGTGATGTTTGAGATGGACGACAGTGCTAAGGTTCTTAACTACCAGATTGTCCACACTGTTATCAAATCCGACCGTCGCTTCACATATGAGGATGCTCAGAGCGTGATCGAGACTAAGCAGGGTGATATGAAGGACGAAATCTTGACTCTTGACAGATTGGCTAAGCAACTTCGTGAGAAGAGATTCAAAGAGGGAGCTATCGCATTCGAGCGTACTGAGGTGAGATTTGAGATTGACGAGAATGGTAAGCCTATCGACGTATACTTCAAGGAGAGTAAGGATGCCAACAAACTTATTGAGGAGTTTATGCTTCTTGCTAACAGAACTGTGGCTCAGCATATCGGTGGTCAGAAGAATCCTAAGACATTTGTCTACCGTATCCACGATAATCCAGATCCAGACAAGTTGAACAACCTATCTCAGTTCATCTCTCGTTTCGGATATAAATTGAATACAACAGGAAAGAATAAGGAGGTCTCAACTTCAATCAATAATTTGCTTGATAAAGTACAGGGTACTCGTGAGCAGAACTTGATCGAGACTATCACAATCCGTTCAATGGCTAAGGCTATCTACTCAACTGATAATGTCGGCCACTACGGACTTTCTTTCGACTACTATACACACTTCACGTCGCCAATCCGCCGTTATCCGGATATGATGGTGCACCGTCTACTTGATAGATACGCTAAGGGCGAGAAGAGTGCTGATAAACTTTTGTTTGACGATCTTTGCGACCATAGTTCGAAGATGGAGCAACTTGCTGCTAACGCTGAGCGTGCGTCTATCAAATACAAGCAGGTGGAGTACATGAAGGAACGTCTTGGACAGATCTACGATGGTGTGATTTCAGGTGTGACAGAGTGGGGTATCTACGTTGAGTTGAATCAGAACAAGTGCGAGGGTATGATTCCTATTCGTGAGCTTGACGATGATTACTACGTATTCGATGAGAAGAATTACTGCATCACAGGACGCAGAAATGGCAAGAAATTCCAGCTCGGAGACGAGGTTGTTGTGAAGATTGCTCGTGCTGACTTGGACAAGAAGCAGCTTGATTTTGCACTTGTGGAGAAGAAATAAATTTGATATGAAAAGAAATCTGATTTTTATTGCAGCGTCTTTGCTGATTGGACTTGCATCGTGTGGAGAAAAACCGACAACAGATGCCAACGAGATGAACTTGTTCGGAAACGTGCATAGATTGACGGAATATAAATATAATGCAGTCGAGAATTTTGGTGAGGTTGCCCAGGGTAACGCTTTCCGTGAGGAGGGTGAGTGGGACCGTGATATCATCTTCACTAAGGCAGGATGTTTTGATACTGTACACTTGATGACAAGTGCTGGCGAAGATGTCGGAAGCATCACATACGCCTACAACAAGGAGGGGCAGAAAGTGTGTGAGAAAAATCATGATGCTGAGGGTAATCCTATCGACAAGTCTGTATTTTTCTACAAGAAGAATCAACTTGACAGAATTGAAAAATATACTGTCGACGAGAATATCTCTGGACGTGTTAAGTATGAGTATGACGACCAGAATAGTTTGAAATATACTCGCTACTATAATTTCAAGGGAGAGTTGCTTCAGACTATCGAGCAGAGTTTGTCTAAACGAGGTTTGCCATCTGTGACAAAGGTTTATGGTCGTGAGGGTGACTTGGCAAACTGGAGAGAGGAGAAATACAACGCAGAAGGTTTGCTAGAGAAACTTACTGTGAAGGAACCTGATGGCACTGTGGCTATGGTGGTCACTTTCCTTTATGATGATAAGGGAAATGCGATTTCTCAAACAGCTGTGGATGGAGCAGGTGAGGCTTTCATTCCTCACACATGGAAATATACATATGATGACCATGACAACTGGGTTTCATGCACTGAGTTTGAGGGCACAAAACCGCTTTACATCACAAACCGTACATTTGAATATTTCAAATAAGATATTGAGATGAGATATGCTGTAGTTGGAACGGGAGCGATTGGCGGCTATTATGGAGGAATGTTGGCTAATGCCGACGCGGATGTTCATTTCCTTTTCCATTCTGATTTCGACGCTGCTTATGCCAATGGTTTGCGTGTCAATTCATGCAACGGAGATTTTGAGATTGAGCACGTCAACGCCTACAATTCCACCGCGTCAATGCCGAAAGCAGATGTCGTTTTGATTGGACTGAAGTCGCTTCAAAACCATCTTATTCCAGAATTGCTTGATCCTATTGTGAAAGACGGCACGTTGATTGTGTTGATTCAGAACGGTATAGGCTATGAGCAGGAGATTCAGGAAGAGTTTCCGGAGGCGAGAGTTGCAGGAGGTTTGGCATTCATCTGTTCGGAGAAGACAGCTCCTGCCGAGATCACTCATTACGACTATGGCAAACTGACCCTCGCTCTGCTTGGCGATGAGCCTTGTGATAAGTTCGACGCGATGATTGCCGACATGGAGGAGGCAGGTATCGAGGTTGTCCGTGCTGCCGATCTCAACACAGCAAGATGGAAGAAGCTGGTTTGGAACACTGGTTTCAACGGTCAGTCTGTGCTGTTTGGCAAGAACACAGAGGAGTTGCTACTTGGCAGAGAGAAAGATATGTACGTCAAGCCAGCAATGCTTGAGATTATCAAAGCAGGTCAGGCCAACGGAGCCGATGTAGATGAATCATTTGCAGACGAGATGATCGAGATGACACTCAACATGAAGCCATACTACCCAAGCATGCATGTCGACTACCAGCATGGCCGTCGACTTGAAGTGGAGGCTATCTATTCCCGTCCGATCCGATTAGGCTTGGCGAAAGGTGTAGAGATGCCGGTGATGCAGGAGGTGGAGAAAAGGCTGAAGGCGATTAGATGATTGATGATTGAAAATTAATGATATGACGAAGAGACGTGGCACGCCACGTCTCTTGTTGTTTTAAATGTATAAATCCGCTTACACGAATTGGTTTGAAACACGAATTGTCATGAATTATCCACGAATTATTCAAGAATTGGAACGCTTCGCTGATGATTTATTGGAACGTAAAATTTCCGGAAATGATTCGGAAAATTTGACATGATAATTTCGAACACGGATTACCCGGATTAAACGGATAATTTCGCTTACGCGAATTGGATTGGAACACGAATTGTCATGAATTATCCACGAATTATTCAAAAATTGTGACGCTTCGCTTATGTTTTTGGGGAACGTAAAATTTTCGGAAATGATTCGGAAAATTTGACATAATAATTTCGAACACGGATTGCCCGGATTAAACGGATAATTTTCGCTTACGCGAATTGGATTGAAACACGAATTGTCATGAATTATCCACGAATTATTCAAAAATTGTGACGCTTCGCTTATGGTTTTTTGAGGCGTATAGGTCAAATTGCGTGGTATTTTTATAAGCTATGCTTCTATAGGTCAAATTGCGTGGTAAAAATGTCGGATAGAATTTGCATAAATCGACAGAAGAACAATACATTTGCATTGCAGTTTGAAGCATAGTGGAGC